>RGGS01000061.1 GCA_010024525.1 Verrucomicrobiota bacterium
GCAGGAGTGGAGTCCGAGTCGCCCGGCGGGATCGGTTTTGGCTCCGTACTTTTCGTCGCCAATGATCGGACATCCGATGGAGGAGAGCTGAACGCGAATCTGGTGGCGGCGACCGGTTTCCAGGGTCAGTTCCACGAGGGATAACCGCTTGTTCCGGGCCAATACCCGGTAATGGGTGATGGCGTGCCGGGTGAGGGCCGAGGCGGGGCGGATAAAAACCTTGAAGGGATTGGATTCGTCGAGATCGGATGCGAGGACGCCGGAGGCTTTCGGAAGATTCCCTTCCACCACGGCTTCGTATTTCTTTTCAAATCGGTCCCAGTTCCCCTGAAGGGCCTCCTTCGCCTCCGGAGTTTTGGCGAAGACCATGAGTCCGGAGGTTTCCCGGTCGAGGCGGTGAACGATCCAGACCCGCTGTTTGGACCGGGGATGGGCCTGCCGGAGGTACTCGGTCAGCTGGAAGTAGGCGGTTTTTTCGGGTTCGGCCTCGCTGGCGATGCTCAGAAGGTTGGCGGGCTTCTCCACCACCATGAGGGAAGCGTCCTCGAAGTAGATTTTGATGCCGGATGGGAGGCTGGTTTTGGGGGCGGCAAAGCGGTCGGTGCGTATGGCCACAACATCCCCGGGTTTCAGGGGATGGTTAAATTGGGAGACGGGGCGTCCGTTGACTGTAACGGCTTGAAACTTCAGCCAGGTGCGCACCTGCTTCTTTTTCTCTGCCGGCCAGGATTGGAACATCTGCTCCAGCAGGGGGCCGGGTTGGGTGACCGTGATGGGCTTGGGCACGCCCAAAGAATGCCCGAAACCAATTCAACTTTCCATGGATTGTAGAGGTATGACACGACCTCTGGGAGGACAAGGGCGCAATCCTCACGCAATCGTCCTACATTCCTAGGAAAGTAGGATGATCCAAGGGGGTGTGGGGAAGCCGTGCCTAGGCCCAGCCTGCGGAATGGGTACAGAATGTTGAGACAAGCAGGTCAATAAGTCTGCTTTGACGCTTGTCCGATTTCCTCCGCTTCAGCACTTTAAGCTTTCATGATCCCGCGATATTCCAGACCTCAAATGGCCTCGATTTGGTCGGAGGAAGCCAAGCTCTCCCGGTGGCTGGAAATCGAGATTCTGGCCTGTGAGGCGATGGCCGGCCGTCGGATCATTCCCCGCAAGGATGCCCGAACGATCCGTCGCCGTGCGAAGTTCAATCTCCGGCGGGTGCAAAAGAATGAGGCTCGCACCAAGCATGACGTGCTCGCGTTTCTGGAAGAAGTCGCCTCCCATGTGGGGCCGGCTGGGCGTTGGATCCACCAAGGCCTGACCTCCTCCGACGTTCTCGACACCACCCTCGCATGGCAATTGCGGGATGCGGCGGACCTTTTGATCGAGGGAGTAAGAAAAGTCCGGGCGGCCGCCGCCATGCGCGCCCGCAAGCATCGCGGAATGCTGACGATCGGCCGGACGCATGGAATTCACGCGGAGCCCACCAGCCACGGCATTCGCATGGCCTTACTGCACGACGAGTTTTGCCGCGCCGAAGAGCGGTTGGAGGAGGCCAAGCGAGAAATTGCCGTCGGAAAAATTTCCGGAGCCGTCGGCACCTACGCCCATCTCGATCCCTCGATCGAGGCCTTTGTCTGCAAGAAGCTGAAACTGCAACCCGGCGCGGCCACCCAAGTGGTGCCGCGGGACCGTCATGCCGCTTTTGCCCAGGCTTTGGCCCTGGTGGCGGCCAGTGCGGAGCGGTGGGCCACCGAGTTTAGGCACCTGCAAAGAACGGAGGTCGGGGAGGCGGCGGAGCCTTTTGCCAAAGGTCAAAAGGGAAGCAGCGCCATGCCCCACAAACGCAACCCGGTGAACGCGGAGAGAATCTGCGGCTTGGCCCGAATCATCCGGGGGAATGCTTTGGCCGCGCTGGAAAATGTCGCTCTTTGGCACGAGCGGGACATCTCCCACAGTTCGGCCGAGCGGATTCTCTTTCCCGACTCCACCATCCTCCTGGACTTTATTTTGGCCGACCTCGAGGCCTTGATTCGGGGACATACCGTGGATCCGAAGAGGATGCTGGCAAACCTCAGGGCTACCCGCGGACTGTGGGCCTCCCAAGGGGCTCTTCTCTCCCTGACCCGGGCCGGACTGCCACGCCGTCAGGCTTACGAGGCGATTCAAAAACATGCCATGGCGGCCTGGCTGGAGGGTGGAGCTGACTTTCCGACTCGGTTGGAAAATGATCCCGAGTTGGGAAAAAAGATTGGTCGCAAAGGATTGCGGGAGGCGTGTGATGCCTTGCGGCACTTGCGCCACGAAAAACTGATCTACCGCCGGTGCGGTTTGTAGGGGAAACCATGAAAGCCATTGTCACCGTCACACTGAAACCCTCCATCCTCGACCCGCAGGGGGAGGCCGTGTTGCATGCCGTCCAGGGGATGGGCCTGAAAGAGGTAAAATCGGTTCGGATCGGAAAGCATATCGAGCTGGAGATTCAGGGCGGAGACGAAACGACCTTGAAAAAGAAGCTGGAGCAGATTTCAGGGGAGTTGTTGAGCAATCCGGTGATGGAGAACTTCCATCTCGACCTGCGAACCGGCGGATGAGGTTTGCGGTCGTTCAGTTTCCCGGGTCCAACTGCGATCAGGACTGCGTCCACGCGCTTCGTGTGTTGGGGCAGGAGCCCCGGATCGTTTGGCACCAGGAAACCACGATTCATTCCGACGAAGGTGTCATTCTGCCCGGGGGCTTTTCCTACGGGGACTACCTGCGCTGCGGTGCCATCGCGCGGTTTTCCCCGATCATGCAGGCGGTCAAAGCCGCGGCCGACCGAGGGCAAGTGGTGGTTGGGATCTGTAACGGGTTTCAGATCCTTTGCGAAGCCGGGCTGCTGCCCGGCGCTTTGACCCGCAACGAGGGTCTGCATTTCCGTTGCGAAACGAGCTATCTGCGGGTGGAAAACCCGGCCTCCCGTTTCACTTCCCATTATCTCACCGGTCAGACGCTGAGGCTTCCCATCGCCCATGGGGAGGGTTGTTACCGGGCGGAACCTGATGTGTTGCAGGCGTTGGAGGCCAACCAACAAATTCTTTTCCGGTATTGCGATGCGGAAGGTCGCGTCACCCGCCAGGCCAACCCCAACGGTTCAAGCCTGAACATCGCCGGCATCCGAAACCTGCGGGGGAACGTCCTCGGTATGATGCCCCATCCGGAACGTGCCTGTGAGGCGGAGATGGGGGGCACGGATGGCCGCGGGATTTTGTTGGGAGCCGCCGGAATTGGGCGACCGATATGAAACCCAAGGAATTTGCCCTCTCCCTCGGACTGACGGAGGAGGAATACGGACGGATTGAGAAGGGTCTGGGCCGGGAGCCGAACGAAAACGAACTCGGCATGTTCTCGGTCATGTGGAGCGAACATTGCTCGTACAAGAACACGCGTCGGGAGCTGAAAAAGTTTCCCACCACCGGACCAGCGGTTCTGGTGAAGGCAGGGGAAGAGAATGCGGGGGTCGTGGATGCGGGGGACGGTCTGGCCCTAGCCTTTAAGATTGAGTCCCACAACCATCCCAGTGCGGTGGAACCTTTTCAGGGAGCCGCCACCGGGGTGGGCGGAATTCTGCGCGATATTTTCACCATGGGAGCGAGACCGGTGGCCTTCATGGATGCATTGCGTTTCGGCCGGCCGGAAGCAAAAGGGGAAGCGGGGAAGCGTACCCGCTCGCTGATCAAGGGGGTGGTCGAGGGAATTTCCCATTACGGAAACTGCGTCGGCGTGCCGACGGTGGGAGGCGAGTTGGTGTTGGATCCCGCCTATGAAGGGAATCCATTGGTGAATGTCTTTTGTTTGGGAACCCTGCGTCACGATCAGATCCGAAGAGGTGCGGCCAAAGGGGTCGGAAATCCGGTCTTTTATGTCGGGGCCAAGACCGGACGCGACGGTTTGGCCGGAGCGGCCTTTGCTTCCCGGGATCTGACAGAGGAGAGTAAGGCCGACCGTCCGGCGGTGCAGGTCGGCGATCCGTTTGTCGGCAAACTTCTTTTCGAAGCCTGCTTGGAACTGTATGCCCGACCTGATCTGGTGGTGGGCGTGCAGGACATGGGCGCCGCGGGATTGACCTGTTCCACCTGTGAAACAGCCAGCCGGGGCGGATCGGGTATCGAGATCGAGTTGGATCGGGTCCCGCAGCGGGAGACGGGCATGACCCCGTACGAGACCCTCCTTTCGGAGTCGCAGGAGAGAATGTTGATCATCGTGCACAAGGGTCGGGAGAAAGAGTTGAAGGAGATTTTTTCCCGGTGGGGCCTGGATGCGGCGGAGATTGGTTATGTGACCGATACCGGGCGGGTGGTGGTGAAGCAGTCGGGCAAGGTGGTGGCCGATGTGCCCGCCCGTCTGTTGGCGGATGACGCCCCGGTCTATGAGAGGGAGGCCAAGGTGCCGGCCAAGTTGGCGGAAAGACAGAAACTGGATTTGAGGAAGATTCTACCGGCTCAACCCAGGTTAAAAGAGGATCTGCTGAAAATCGCCAACTCTCCAGCCACCGGATCGAGGCGTTGGATCTGGAATCAGTACGACCATATGGTGGGATTACGGACCGTGGTGCGTCCGGGAGGGGACGCGGCGGTGCTACGGATCGAGAAACCGGGCGGAGGATGGGTGCATGTGGCCATGACGCTCGATGGGAACGGACGTTGGTGCGCTCAGGATCCCCGGGAGGGATCGAAGGCGTTGGTGGCGGAAGCCTGCCGAAATCTGGCCTGCGCCGGGGCGGTGCCTTTGGGCCTGACCGATAATTTGAACTATGGGAATCCGCACGATCCGGAAATCTTCTGGCAGTTACGCGAGGGAGTGGAGGGAATGGCGGAGGCCTGTCGAGCGTTTGATCTGCCGGTGACGGGTGGGAATGTGAGCCTTTACAATCAGTCACCAGCCGGGCCCATCCATCCGACTCCGGTGGTCGGAGTGGTGGGGAAGGTGGAAGAGGGTGTCAAACTGGTCCCTGGCGTCTTTGGTTCCGGCCTGGGGGTGGCTCTTCTTCTAGGAAAAAGCGAGTCCGGCGGTTTGGGAGCCTCCCTCTATTTGCAGGAGGTGCATGGACAGATCGCCGGTAAGCCGGCTCCCGCGGATTTGGAGTCGGAAAAGAGACTGCATCGGCTCATGCGGTCGGTTCTCAAGGAAAGCGGAATCCGTGCGGTCCATGATGTGGGGGAGGGTGGAATTTTGTGGGCCTTGGCGGAAATGACCTTTGGTCCGGAATCCGCCGGGGCGGAGGTGGATCTTCCGCTTGGATCGAAAGAGCGGGTGGAGGAGGCGCTGTTTGGCGAAGGCGGCGGAAGAATCCTGCTCGAGGTGGATGAAGCGGCGGTGACCGCGATCGAGCATCTGGCCAAGGAGGCTGGGGTGGGTTGCCGGACGATCGGCAGGACGGGCGGGAATGTGTTGCGGGTGAAGTGCGGAGGGGAGGATGTGAGCTGGGAAGTGAGGGAACTGCGGGGGATGTTTGAGGAATCCTTGCCACGGGCCTTGGAATCCTGACAGGTGGCGCTTCTCAAACGGGCCTAGCTTGTTTAGAAAGGACTCTTGAAGACTTCCTATCATCCTAAACATGAGTGCGGAGTCTTCGGGGTCTACAATCATCCCAATGCGGCGGAGTTGACCTATTACGGTCTCTACGCCCTTCAGCATCGGGGCCAAGAGAGCGCCGGCATCGTGACGGCCCGCGATTTGGGAAAACCTTTCGCCATCAAACGGGGCATGGGTCTGGTCGGTCAGGTTTTTAGCGAACAGGACCTGAAGGAGTTGGCCGGAACGCGGGCGGTCGGGCACGTGCGTTACTCCACCACCGGATCAAGCAATCTGAAGAATGCCCAGCCTTTAACGGTGGAGACGAGCCGGGGCCAGATTGCGATCGCCCACAACGGCAACCTCGTCAACGCGGGGGTTTTACGGGAGGAGCTGGAGGCGGCGGGATCCATCTTTCAGACGACCACGGATAGCGAGATTATTCTCCATCTCATCTCCCGTCCCAACCCTGCCATCGGTGGCGGAGCCTTGGCGCAGGCGCTTTCCCGGGTGCACGGCGCGTACTCCCTGATTTTGATGGGGGAGAACGAGGTGATCGCCGCCCGCGACCCTTTCGGATTCCGACCTTTGGTGATTGGACGACTCGACGAGGCGATCATTTTTTCCAGCGAGACCTGCGCTCTGGATTTGGTCGGGGCGGAGTTCGTCCGCGAAGTGGAGCCTGGCGAGGTGGTGGTGGCGGATGACACCGGACTCCGGAGTTTTAAGCCTCACGCCGAGACGCCACGCGAATCGCTCTGCATCTTCGAATTCGTTTACTTTGCCCGACCGGACAGCCAACTCGGAGGCCGGAACGTCAGTCATGCCCGGACGCGGATGGGGCGGGAACTGGCGCGACTGCATCCGGTGGAGGCCGATATCGTCGTGCCGGTGCCGGATTCGGGCACTTATGCGGCCTTGGGCTATTCCGAGCAGTCCGGCATCCCGCTCGATCAGGCCTTTGTCCGAAATCACTACATCGGGCGGACTTTTCTGCAGCCGACCCAGTTGATCCGCGATTTTAATGTGCGAGTGAAACTGAATCTCATCCGCTCAGCCGTGCAGGGCAAGCGGGTGGTGGTGGTGGACGATTCGATTGTCCGGGGAACCACCGCGCGGGCACGGGTGACGAACCTGCGGGAAGCGGGAGCCCGAGAGGTTCATATCCGGGTGAGTTGTCCGCCGCACCGGTTTTCCTGCCATTACGGCATCGATTTTCCCAACCCCAAAGATCTGCTCGCCAACCGGATGACCCGGCAGGAGATTACGAAATATCTGGGGGCGGATTCCCTAGGGTATCTGGATGTGGACGGTATGGTGCGGGCGTGTGGGATTCCGGCGAAGAAATTCTGCCTCGCCTGTTTTACCGGGGATTATCCCGTGCCGTTTGCTCCGGAGGACAACAAGGAGGTGTTGGAGCGGCGGCGGGATCAGTCGGTCTCCCTCGTGCCCGAGGAGGAGAGTCGGCAAGGATTCCTGTTGTAGTGGTCATGGGTCGCGATGCCTACGCACGCGCTGGGGTCGACATCACCCTCGGCAACCGGGTGAAATCGGGAATCGGGG
>RGGS01000062.1 GCA_010024525.1 Verrucomicrobiota bacterium
GGGTATGCATCCCGGTCATCAATGCCGCCCGGGTCACACTGCAAATAGGATTCACATAAAACCTGTCCAAGCGAACCCCCTCGTCAGCCAAGCGATTTAGGTTGGGAGTTTTGACCTCAGGATTATTCCAGCCGATGTCACCCCATCCCTCATCATCTGAGACGATGATCACAACATTCGGTCTGTTCTCCGCCTGCAGGCAGAAGCTGAAAAATAGGAGCGCCGTATACAACCAACGTAGCTTCATGGCTGATGGGGAGGCGGGGGTGACCTCTTGGAGCCTTGATCAGATCCCCCGGCATACTTTTCCCACATTCTCATCGCGGTATCTTTCAGCTCCTGCAGAGAGATCGCCCCATCCTGGTCGGCATCCACCTCCGCAAAATGCTGGCGAATGAATCCCGCCATCGCGCTATGCACGCCTCTTTCATTAGCCTCCTTCTCGGTGATCTTGCCGTCATCATTCCCATCGTACCCTTCAAAGACCTTTCTCACTTCTGCCATCATTTCTTCTTGCGAGAGTTTGCCGTTGCGGTCCGAATCCATCTCCGAAAGATGATTTTCGATCCACGGTTTTCGATTCGGATCATTTTCCCGAGAAGGCCCCCGCCCCCCTTTTTCATTTCCCTTGGGTCCATCGGGAGGCCGATCCCCGGTTGCCTTTCCCTGGCGTCCCTGAACTCCGGTCTGTTCTCGGGTTGTTCCATCCGGATTGGTGAAAGAAAATTGAACCTGCCGGTTGCCAAACACCTGATAGGCAACCGACCCTTTCCTCCCCCCTTGCACAAACTCCACCCGATACCTGTTCTGCTCCGGAGATGACTCAAACCCGGTGATCTTGGCTCCAGGCAAAGGGGATGTTGCCTCCCGGACAGGTGTGGCGTTGGGTTGGGGTTCCACCCCACCGCCCCGGACTGAGACCTGCCCGTGAAAACCTCCGTTGATATAGGGGTAACTTTTACTCGCGTGGTAATGATACTCCCCCGTGGCATTGGTATGGCCGTGAAACAAGTCGAGACCCGTGACCGCACTGCCGTCCGGTTCGTTGAACCCGTAGATGGGATATCCATCCAGCGCATAAGCTAAGGGGAGGTTGGACCCCAACTTCTCAGCCAAATGCCAAGGAGCCACATGGTAGTGATAGTCATCCGCCCGACCGGCATGGCCCCCATACTGATCCAGCTCGCCCGCCAAGAAGGTGTCGGTCTTGCCATCATTTTTGATCGGATTGAAAATGGGAATTCCATTGGCTGCCACGGCGATGGCCCCGCGAAAGAAGTTGGTCTTGGCCGACATCCCCTCGGCAGCGGGAACAGGATGCAGGGGAATCGACCAGGCGTTTTTCCCGTAATACGACTGGGGCAAGGGCACCTGCTGTTGCCAGGCGGTAATGCCAATCATCATGGGGTGCGCCGGCATGCCATCCGAACCCACATAGAGGTATTTTTCATCCCAATCCAGCAGGACCGATTCCGGAAATTTAAGAAAAGGTTCCGCCGCCTTGGGCGCCGCATCTTTGTGCGCCACCGCCTGCCTTTTCATTTCCTGATAATCCGCCTCCTCAATCAAATGGGCTTGCACCCCCGCCCCGCCGAAAACCAAAACCAAGACCAAGACCCCCAATGTCGGAGCGAATCTCACGGGGAAGGGGGGCCTCCTCCACCCTGCCCACCGGGGGAGGGCAAAGACTTTGCCTCCTCGCCGTCGATAAAACCGTCTCCATTGGTGTCATGCTGCGAGAAGTTGGCTTTCATCATGGGAGGAGCCTCATCCATCGAAATCTTTCCGTCTCCGTTTTTGTCAAACCGTTGCACGGGATTTCCCTTGGGTGTTTTGATGTCCCGACCAGCACCCCCGCTCCCTTGGTTCCGCCCCCCCCCGGGCCCTCCTCCCGGAGGACCTCTTTGAAAACTTGGGTCGGGGGTGCCTTTCAGCTTCCTAGGATAAAAGGGAAACTCAGCCGTTGCCACGTAGTAATAGGTTCCCTCTGGATATTCCGGCGTTTTACCCACCCGGCCATTGGCTTCATCCAAATCGCCCGATCCGGCCGCAAATTCATAATCCCCTTCGTAGGTACCATCGTATACCCCCCCTGGACCGGCTGAGCCTCCAGGGCGGCTGCCACTTTTCAGCCGATAACTGGATTTATTTTCGGAGGTTTGGGCATAGATCGGAAAACCATCGGCCGCATAGCCGATGAGCTTGAGCTCGTTCCCGGATCCAAGATTCGACATCAAACCCGTCGGAATCCCGTGATAGTGATAGGCCCCGTTCGGCTGTACATGCGCATTGTTTTGATCCAAACCGAGACTCCTCTTTCCCCCGATCGCCTCCACGTGCCATCCGGAGGTTCGATCATTCTTCCAGTACTCCGCCGTGCCAGGGTCAAAGGGCACACCATTGACCGCCACGCCGATGGCCTGCTGTTTGAGCTGGGTGAAAATTGCATTGGTCTTGGGATGAAGAGGCATTCGAAAGGTGTAATTTTGGGCTGCGGCGGGATTGGGACAGCCCGGCCCGGGGAATTGTCCGATTTCATGGTTTGGAACCCCGTTGGCCTTGATGATCCGATACTCCCCGTCGGTGGTGATGCTGACTTGAGGGGGAGGCAAATTGGGGGCGGTTCCTGCCGAGGTGTCGGGATCTCCCTCATGACCAGGATGGCCCCAAACCGTCCCAGCAACCAAAACAAGTCCACCCCCGATCATCGCGAAAATTGACCTCATATGAGGATTAAACCACCGATTCAGGAAAAGGATGCGCAAAAAGTAACTTTTTATTAGCCCGATCAACTCCCTCGGTTACGCACGGGCAGATGAACCTCCGACCTCTTCAAAAACCAGATCATAAAAGGGCTGTTCCAATACACCGCATAGGCCTCCCCCACTGGCTCCCAGTCTTTCTGTTTTGTAAGCCACTCCCTTAACTTGGACTGATTCTCCTCAAAACTTTCCCGTGAGTACCCTCCCCTGATCCCGATCGAGGCCACTGTTCTTTTCTCCACCTCTTTTCTCTCCACCCCTCCCACCAAGTTCAGGTCCTCTCTCTTGGAGGACGCCGGATCGAGATAAAAAATCATCGACCCGGGCTGAATTCCCGCCTCCACGGGGGTGGTCATGGGAATCTGATTTCGCTGGATGGTTTCAAAAAGTTTTCGGAAAAGCCCGTTGTTTTCTCGGAAATAACCCCCGCCCGTTCGGGCCCTTAGAATCACCGCCGCCGGCAGGGTCTTGATCTCACAGACCCCCGGCTCCGTCATGGGATAAGCCTGCTCGTAAGCCATCAAATTCGATCCTAGCCCCAAACCCACCCCCACCAAGATTCCCAAATAAATTTTCATGGGGAACCTTCCCCGGGTGGCACCACTTTTCCGCTCAAAGGCCAGGGCAAGGGTCCCTCCAGCGGACGATGAGCCTCCAAAAGACCGGACCCCTCCTCTTTCCCCCTTGCATAACTGAGACGCAACATCTCAATTTTCGCATCCATATTGTCGATATGGTGCAAGAGAAACGCCTCCGGAGTTTTCGGCGCAACCGGGGAACCAAACTCCTTCGTCCCGTGATGGGAAGCGATCAGGTGCAAGAGGTGATCCCGCAACTCCTCTGAGGCCGGCTTCAACTCCGACCACGATTTTCCCTCCGCCCCCTCTCCCTCCCGCCAAAGGGCATTCGCCACCTCAATGCCCAAAGAAATATGCCCGATCAATTCCCCGCGCCGGCTGGCCACCGATCCAAATCCCCTCTCTCCGGTGTCATTTTCCCAAAGCTTTCCTAGATCATGAAAAATGACCCCAGCAGCCAGAAGGTCTCCGTCCACTTCCGAATAAAGCGGGGCCAAAACCTTGGCCACTTTCAACATCTGGGCCGTGTGATCCAGCAGCCCGCCCCTTCGAGCATGGTGGTTTTTGCGGGCTGCTGCTGCCCGTTTCCATTTCTCCGAAAACTTCTCCAAAGCCCTGAGACACACCCAGCGTAAACGTGGATCCTGCATGTCCCGGGCCCGCTGGAGACAGAAATCCCAGTGCCCCTCAATCTGCGCCCGACGCTCCTCTCCTCCAGCAAAAAAGGCCTCCACCTCCGCCGGTTTCAGCGCCCGGGCCGAAGGACCATCCACGTTCGGACCGTAATCACTCGGACCGAAAACCCCCGAGAGCTCAATGCACTCACCCACCTCACCCCCGGTGAAATACTCGTACGCCGGCGATCCGGAGAACATGTTGAGCGAGACACGCTCCGTCTCATCGGCCAGTTCCACCCGCAGAAAGGGTTTTCCGTTGCGGGCCGTCTGCTCCCGACGTCCCACCCACTGGGCCCGAACGGAGCCTTTGACGGGAGTCGTCAGCTTGAGAAAATCCCGAAGGGTCATGCGAAAACCACGCCCGACCGATTCAGGAAACTTTTCCTCCCGCGGGATGGCGACCGTTCTTGACCACAAGCCAGATGAGACCGCTCGCAACCGTAGCCGGCGCGGCCAGCATGAAGATCACGCTCCAACCAAAACCCAACCCGGTCGAGTTTAGCCCGCTGGAGACCATCTTGGACCCGTTGGAGCCATCTGTTTTGGTAAAACTGTCCTTGCAGGTGGGGCACGCTTGTAAAGCTCCTCCCAGAGCCATGAGAAGCGTAAAACCCGCCGGGAGCATTTTTCTTCGAATCATGGAAGATATCTTAATTCCTCGCACGAACCCCCGCAAGACACCATCGGCATCCCTCGACTCGTGCCCGATTGCGCCATAAAGTTACCTCTGTATGGATGCTGACCTGACCCGCCAGATCATCGACCGCCTTGCCTCAGCCCAAGCCCCGGTTCTGCTGACTCATCTTCGTCCCGATGGGGATGCCTATGGCAGTTTGCTGGGATTGGGCCACGCCTTGAAGCACCAGGGGGCCAAACCCAAACTTTTTGTCGAGGGCGGTATGATCGACATGTACCGCTTTCTGCCTGGATCCGAACTGGTCCAAGACCTGCCGAACGCCATGCCTGAGACTGACTGCCTCATTGCCCTCGACACCTCCACCCGGGAACGCCTGGGGCAGAAGACTCTTTCCTGGACGAGACCCGTGGACTTGGTGATCGACCACCACATCAGCAATCCAGGTTACGGGGTGATCAATCTGATCGTTGCGGAAATCCCTTCCACAACCGGAGTGCTCTTCAAACTCTTAGAATCCGCCGGTTGGAAAATCTCTCCCTCAACCGCCACCTGCCTCTTTACCGGGCTAACGACTGATACCGGCTCCTTCCGATACCGGGGAACCAATGCCGAAACTCTCCACATTGCGGCCAAAATGGTGGAGCTTGGTGCTGACCCATCCGAGATTGCCAAACAATGCTACCTATCTATTACTCATGAGCGCCATGCACTAAAGAGGCTAGTTTCTAATACTTTATCAATAAAGGATGGCAAAAAATCGGCATTTTTAACCATTTTTCCTGAATTTTACACTGAAAGTGGCGCTAAAAGTGAAGACACAGAGGGAATAATTGAGGAAGTATCTAGCATTCAAGGAGTTGAGGTTGGATCCCTATTTGAATTCAATTCTGATGGTGGTTTAAGGGTCAGCTTACGGAGCAAAGGGAAAGTCGATGTGAATGCCATTGCTTCGGCTTTCGGAGGGGGCGGCCACAAGGCCGCTGCCGGCATCCGCTTCACCAAAGATGCGGAAAAAAACCGCGACCTCGTCCTCGCGGCCATTTCCCAAGCCATCGCTTCGCTGAAAAGTTAAAGTTCCACCCTTCTTTCCTTTTCGACCCGCATCGAGTTCCTTGCTTTTCCCCGTATCCTTCTGCACTTTGATGGCTCCGTTGGTTCCAACCCAAACGACATGAATTTCTTTTCGCCCTCATCCCCATCCGTATCCCGGGTCCTCACCCGCCGATCAACCTCATCTTAGGCCTAATCCTCATCTATCCACCTCATGATCCCCCAACTTGACGGCCTGCTTCTGGTCGACAAACCCCCGGGCCGCACCTCCCACGACATTGTTGACTTCGTCCGCCGCCGGTTCGGTCAGCGTAAAGTCGGGCATTGCGGCACCCTCGATCCCATTGCCACCGGCCTGCTCATGCTGGTGGTTGGTCGGGCCACCCGCGTTCAGGACCTGCTGATGGCTGAGGACAAGGAGTATGAGGGCACCCTCAAACTTGGTGAGACCACCGACACCCAGGACGCCGCGGGCAAAGTTCTCGAAACCAAACCCGTGCCCGCTTTGGACCAGGGACAAATTGAGGCCGCTTTCCAAAAATTCACCGGGGAGTTCGACCAGGTTCCCCCCATGGTCTCGGCCATCAAGAAAGACGGTGTTCCCCTCTACAAACTGGCCCGCGAGGGCAAAATCATCGACCGCCCGCCCCGCCGGGTCCGGATCGACAAATACGAGATCCTGGAAATTTCCCTCCCGATTGTCCGGTTTCGGATCCACTGCACGAAGGGATTCTATGTCCGGACTTACTGCCACGACCTCGGCGCCCTCCTCGGTTGTGGTGGCCATATGTCTGCCCTGACCCGCACCCGCTCGGGAAATTTTGAGCTCTCCAAGGCGGTTCGCTGGGCCGATCTCGAATCCGCCGAGGGGGTCGACTACTTGGCGCGTCACCTGATCTCCCTGCCCGAAATCTCCCGCATCCGCCGCTCGTGAATCTGGCCGACTCGCTGGCACCCTCTCCCGAGAAAAAATCTATCCAGCATCTCGCTTTGGGATTTTTTGACGGACTGCACCTCGGACATCAGCGGGTAATCTTGGGAGGTAAGATTCCCCACCCCCCATCGGCCACCGCCGTTCTTACCTTTCGCGATCATCCCCTCTCGATTCTTCATCCGGAAAGGCATCCTGCCCTCATCACGGGACTGCCCCACAAAATTCGGGTTCTCGAACGATGGGGCATCGGCCTCACGATCGCCCTCCCCTTTGACCAATCCCGCTCCCAACAAGAGCCCTCCGGCTTTCTCACAGAGCTAGCAACTGCTTTCCCCGGATTAAAAACCGTTTCCGTCGGGCCGAATTGGCGATTCGGTAAAAACCGGAGCGGGGATGTGGAACTTCTCGGCCGCTGGTGCACTGACAGAAAAATCCTCCTCGATAATCCCGAACCCGTCCTGCACG
>RGGS01000063.1 GCA_010024525.1 Verrucomicrobiota bacterium
CGGTCGCTGGCTTTTGCGAACACAAACTTCCACCGTGCAGATCCGGGTTTTGGAAAACAGAAAACCACCGGTCAAGATCATCGCGCCAGGCCGTTGCTATCGCAGGGATGAGGTGGATGCCACCCACGGGCTTTTCTTCCACCAGGTGGAGGGGCTCTGCGTGGGGGAGGGAATCGGGTTGCCGCATCTGAAGGGAGTGCTGGAATTTTTCTTTCGTGAGTTGATGGGAGAGGGAACCAAGGTCCGGCTGCGGCCACACTATTTCCCGTTCACCGAACCCAGCTTTGAGGTCGATTTCTCCATTCCCGGAAAAACGTTCCGCGGGCGGGAGTGGTTGGAGATCGCCGGATGCGGATTGGTCCATCCGCGGGTGTTGCGCGGGGTGGGAATCGATCCGGAGAAATACACCGGCTACGCGTTTGGGTTGGGAGTGGAGCGAATCGCCATGGTCCGCCACGGCATTCCGGATCTGCGGCTCTTTTACGACAACGACGTCAGGTTTTTGAAGCAGTTTGCCGCCCACGGCGCGGTGTAGGGTCTTGAGTCGGACTTAGGCGGGAATTTCCGAAACTTTTAAAATCTTGTTGTTGGGACCCAAGAGCACGGATTTTGCCCGGTGAGAACGGACTTGGTCGGGTGCAAGTTGAGCGAATGCCATAATGGTCACTTGGTCTCCTTTTTTTCCAAGATGGGCGGTGGCTCCGTTGAGAACGATGGCCCCGACTCCCGCGGGGGCGGGAATGAGGTAGGTTTCGAATCGTGTTCCGGTATTGATCACGCCCACCAGAATTTTCTCCCCTGGGCGCATGCCGGCGGCCTCCATAAGGTCGGTCGAGACGGAAAGACTTCCCTCGTAATCCATGGAGGCATCGGTGACTGTGGCGCGGTGAATTTTTGCGTAAAGAAAAGTGCGGAGCATTCCTAACTTTAAACGATCTTTTTTCCGCGGGGGAGGATAACTGAGGGAGATTTACCGGTCGATGACTCGAATCTCCACTTTCAGGCGTTTGGCGAGTTCGTGGGGAATGGGGTGATTTTCGGGTTCGGGGCTGGGACGGCAGACGATGATTTTCACACCGTAACGGACGGCATCCACGAGGCAGCGATCGCAAGGTGGAAGGGTGACGGCCAGCAGGTAGGGATCCCCCGGTTTACAGAAGGCCAAGGCGTTGCTTTCGGCATGGGTGGTGAGGCGGCGCCGGAAGTCGCGATGCAGGGCCTCCTCCTCGGTTAGATCGACTCCCGGGGGCTGGCCGTTGAAGCCGATCCCGCAAACGCTTCCCTCCCGGCGCAGGATGGCGCAACCGACCTTGTGATAACGGTCGGTGCTGGTCGGGGCGGTCGCCTCGGCGAGGCGGAGGGCGAGTTGGATCCATTTCTCTTTCATGGGCGGGGACTATTTTTCGGAAACGTGCAGGCGATGCAGGATGCGGTGGAAAATGGGCGAGAGGATGATCCCGAAGAGGGCGATCAGCACGATTCCGCAAAAGAGGGCGTAGGCAGAGGAGAAAATTTTGGCGGTGACGGTTGTGAGGCTCTGTCCATAGACCGGTCCTTGTCCACCCATCAGCATGGAGGATTCGACGAGGGCATCCTCCCACGCCAATCCCCCGAGGGTGTGGTACCCGACAATGCCGATGCCCAGGGAAAAGCCGATCAAACCGACGGCCATGGCGCAATGGAGGAGGACTCTTCGAAAAAAGACATGGTGGGGAGCCAGCGGTTGGCGGTGGTGCTCAAAAGGCATCCATTCTTCGTAGCTAGTTTGGGTTGGGAGACCAAGTCGCAGGAAAGGGGCGTGAGAAAAAAAAGCGAAAAAGTGGACGAGAATTCAGGCCATAGGCTACAGACTGAAGGCTGCAGGTAGGCCTTTAGGGGTTTAGGCGTTAGTGATGGAGGAAACCTTAAACGGTTGAGGAATCAAGGCTATGGGATATTGGATATGGGAAGTTGCGATATCCGATCTTCCATATCCGATATTCTTCCCACCCTGCGGGTGGGAGTGGGCGGAGCTGGATTCGAACCAGCGAAGGCGTAAGCCAGCAGATTTACAGTCTGCCCCGTTTGGCCACTTCGGTATCCGCCCGGAAAGGGGAAGACTCGCAAAAAAGGCGGGGGCGGTCAAAACGATCCCAAGGAAAAACATGGCTTCCGGCAACCGTTCGCCCAATTTGGATTTTAGATGAAGCTGGTTCCCTTTTTCGCTCGTTGGCCGATTTCCGTGTTGGCGGTGGTAAAAGTTGAAGTCCGTCCAGGTGTATCTGGAGAGCTATCGGAATGTGGAGTTTGGCCGGGCCCAAGATGGGGATACAAAGTTCCAGCAGTGGAAGGTGGACAACAAAGAGAAGATCGGTTCCCTGGATTTCACCACCGCGGTGCAGCTCCATGTCCAATATCTGGCGTTGGTTTGTCGGGAGGCTTTGGGGAAAAAGGAGGCGCCCAAGCCGGGGGAGTGGGCGGCCTACTGGGAAAACCTGTTCAAATCGAAGGACGTGCCTGAAAATCCTGCCGAGGCATCGGAGCCTAAGGGCAAGGGAGGAAAAAAACAGGGAGCGGGCCGAAGGCAGGCCAATGTGGGAGGGGATGATTTTGCCCGCCCCGTGCTTGAGAGCCCCCTGGTTCGGGACCGGCAAATCCAGGGTTTTCTGCATGACGTGAAGGAAGCCACCGTCTCATCCGGTTCGGTCGACGTGGTTTTCAACAAAGTCGTCAGACCCCATTTACGTGAGGCAAAGAGTCGGGATCTGTTGCGGTTGTGGGATCAACGGATTGCGGCTCTGGACGAGGAGGCGGAGAAAGAGGTCAAGACCCTGGGGGCGGACGACTACAAAATCCTGAGGCGACCGACCTTGCTGTGGGAGCGGGCCGATGATCAGGAAAAAATCGGTGAGCAGGATTCAGCTTGGGCGAAAAAAATGGAGATTCTGAAAACCTATCCGTACCACCCGAAAACAGCCGAATGGATAGCGGAGATGAAGCAGGCCCTGGGGGAGGGTTCCCCGGCATTGCCCGAAAAGGCTCCCTAAGGTAGGGTTTCTTTTCACGCGCTGTTAGCTCAATTGGATAGAGCACCTGACTACGGATCAGGAGGTTGGAGGTTCAAATCCTCCACGGCGCACTTGGTTCGCGGCTGTAGTTCAATGGTAGAACGCTAGCCTTCCAAGCTAGACACGAGGGTTCGATTCCCTCCAGCCGCACCATTGATGTTAAAAGGCTTGCAGTAACTCTCACCCCTCAGTGCTACTTGGTAAAATACCAGAAAACCTTCCGGCGGAATTTAACCTTCGGGCAACAAAGAGCATGGAATTATCTCTGCAAAAGTCTCTTTCGAGCTGTATTAAAAGGGGAATGTGCAGCCGATATTTCCGCACCAAGTGGGAAGTGAAGGTGGGTAAGGTCAAAATTGCGGTAAAAGACCATTGGATGTCCCGCTCGGGCAATATTCCTTCTGAAAGTATGCGCTAAGCGCCGGAATTGCTCCCTATACAAACTCCCCGACCTTTGCGGGATCCTTTCCAGGCCTGGGTTTTGGGTGCTTCGGCATCCTTGCAGTGAACTTGGGCCCCTTGACTTAACGAAGGGGGTGGCGAAATTTAAGTAGATGTCTGTTTACGCAAGGGTGTTTTTCCTAACCATAGCTTTTCTTCTAGCTGTTGATGTTTCGGCGCAAACCTTTCCCCCCGCCAACCCTTTTATGGGCCCACCGGGAACCTCCACGATGCATGCCAACGCGGCATCCTCGGATGCCACCACGAACCCGGGACCGGGATCCGGACAGGTTTCGATTATTGCCACAAATTACGGGGCGGTCTTTCCAACCATCATGATGGGGTCCGACGGGCTAATCGTGGCAGTCGCCACCAAAATAGAGAATCGAACCCCTTACGTTTACCTCCTTAACCCGACAAATCTCAATACGCTCGCACCCCCGCTGGAACTCATCCGATCCACCACAAGCGAACTGGCAGGCGGAATTTATTCTTACTTGGACAACAGCAACTGCTTGGTTCTTGTCAACGCCCACGGATATCTCCAAAGAATTTCCCACACCCAAGCATCCAATGGCTCCTGGACGCTTAGCACGAATTCCTCCGTACAAATTGGTTATCCGGATGTTGTCGGGCTGGTTCCCGACTACCAAGGAAGGGTTTGGTTTGCCACTGCCCAGGGAAGCTCGACCAACTCGGGGGCGGTTGTCGGGTACTACGACCCTACCACCACCAACACCGCGGCTTTCACGCTCCCCAACGGTGAGCAGATCGCCAACAGTATCTCGTCTTCCCCTGCCGGTGTGGCCGTCGCCTCCACCGCGGCGCTCTATTTGTTTCAAGCGGGCACCAACGACGTGCCGGTCCAGCTCTGGCGGCAGAGCTATACGAACGGACCGGGCCGCAAACCGGGCCAGCTGAGTTGGGGCACGGGTGCCACGCCCTCCTTTTTTGGTCCTGCCACCGGATACGAGTATCTCACGATTACCGACAATGCGGCGCCGCAGGAAAACATTCTGGTCTTCCAGACAAGCTCCGGCACCCCGGTGGGGTCGGTGCCGCTCCTGACCGCCGGCGTCAACAGCGGCAACGAGGATGCGGCCATTGCCGTGGGCAACAGCATCTACTACCCGAGCACCTACGGGTATCCTTATCCCAAATCGGCCGAAAATCCGACCAACAGCGTTCCGGAATCCGCCCCGTTCGTGGGCGGCATGCAGCGGGTAGATGTGCTCACCAATGGCACCCTGCAAACCATTTGGACCAACAACACGACCGCCTCCGCGGCAGAACCGCGCATGTCGGTTCGGGACAACCTCATTTACACCGTGAGTGTCGACACGAACACCAGCACCTACAGCTTCATCACGATTGATCCGGGGACGGGTGCGGTGCTCAGCAGCACACCCTATGGCACGGGTTGGCAGAATAATCCCTTGCAAATGGTCAGCATGATCAGCCCGGACGGCGTGCTCTACCAAGGCACGGAGTCCGGCCTCATCCGGGTGCAGGCCGTTCCTCTCTCCTCCACTTATGCCGGCAGCTTTCCGGGGCTCGCCCCCAACGGGGTGGGCGCAGATGGCCTGCCGTACCTGATCAAATATTTCCATGGGGGCACAAACACCAACAGCTCGGTGACACTCCCGACGGTCGAGATGCAGGCAGACCGGCTGATCCTGACCGCGGTGGTGCGGACCAACGACACCAACCTTCTGTGGGAAGTTCAGTTCACCACCGATCTTGCCTCCGGCTGGACCCCGCTGACCAATAACCCGCAGGGAATCCTTTCCAGCCACATCCACGGCACCGTGCCCACGGGATGCCAGCTCCGAGACTTTGCCGTGCCACAGGGTTCCGATCCAAAAAAATTCCTGCGGCTGAAAGTCACGCAACCTTAAGTACAGTCCGACTATTCTGCTGCCGAAACCAAGGCCGCCAGTCTTTCGAGTTTTGCCATTTATACAAAATGACACTTCAGGAGAGCTTGAGGTGAGATATTCGCCATGGTGTTCTTTTTCTCTGGCCTCTAGGTTTGGCCTGGAAATAAATCCGGTCACATAAATGTAACAAACGCCGCAACCAAAATGGCTTAGGGTTTCTCGAGTGAAGATTCTGTCCCAGGCTTTTCGGAAAAAGTATCGTGATCCTCAGGGACCCGGCCTGCCCCGGGGGTTGATCATGGAGATCCGGGCTGTCCTTTGGGTTGGGTTCCTGATCCTGGCAGGTTTCGCGTTTTGGTGGGGATCCCAACAGCTGGAAAAGGCCGCGTATTTCGGAGATAAAAAACTGGAGCGACTCCCTACGGCCGCGGGGAAAGAAAGTCAGCCGTGAAACCGAATCTTTTTCCGAAAAGCAGCTCCATGTACCCCCGGGCGGTCATGGAAAGCCTGTTGCTCAAGGCCGAGTGGTGGCGGGAGCGCAACCTGCAAGAGATGCCGCTGATGGGCGAGGAACGGTTGCGAAAGGAGGGGGAGAACAAGGCTTTGCTGTGGATGATCGAAAATATGAGGAAGGAACTGAGGGACTAAGGACCCCGGGAAACGGGGTCGGAGGTCGCAAAAGTCGGGATCCTGAACTAAGTTGGCGCTTAGAAACGGTAAAGAAAGTAGGCTTGGACGGACTGAGTGGCGGTGCCGTTGTCTGCCTGAACGAACTGAAAGAAAGAGCCACCGGTAAAATCCTGTGCCCCCGTGCCGGTGTACTTGTAGTAGATGCCGGCCTGCATGTTGTCTTCAAAAGGGAAATTCAGGCCGAACTGGCCGGCGTAGGCAAAAGCCAAGGCGGTGCTGATGCCGTCGGAAGTCTCCATGTTGACTCCCTGGACCGTGGTGGTCTGCACCGCCGTCACCATGCCGCCGACGCTAAAACCGGCCGAAACAGTGAAGCGCGGGTCGATCGGAATGGTAAAAAGAAAGTTGGCCAGAATGGGGATCTGGTAATAGTCGCCTTGGAGGTTGACCTGTTGGCCGCCTTGAACGTTCTGGCTGCCGATGGTGAAACCGCTGTTGGGCTGAAGGTAGTTGAGGCTGTTGACCATAAAGCCCGGGGCGAACTCAAGGGCAAACCAGTCGGTAATCCGCGTGCCGATGGGCACATCCATGCGGAAGCCCGGGTCGTAGGATAGGAAGCCGCTGCTTGAGGTGATGGTGGTTCCACTGGTGGAGCCAGAAAACGGGTTGATATCGGTATTGCGGATGAGGGAAACGCCAAGAGCCGGGGTCACATACCAGTCCAGCCCGCCGCCCTCTTTGGCCTCCTCCATCATCCAGGGGGGAACGTAGTTTTCCTCCTCCGCGGGGGTCTGGGCGCAGCCCCAGGCAACTCCCAACAGCGCCGTGCCAAGGACGGTGAGGGAAAATTTCACTCCCCTTTCCTGCCATGGGGGACGAAAATGGACGAGTCCACAGGGTAAGAGGTCGGGGCAAGATGCCAGTAGATTTGGGAAAAGTGACAATGTGGAATGTCACAGTAACGTAACTGGAAAAATTCAGGAAGATGACCACGCTAACTCCATGAACCACCCCCACTCACTTGCCATCCCCTACCTCGATCCGGGC
>RGGS01000064.1 GCA_010024525.1 Verrucomicrobiota bacterium
TCACCCGGTTTCCTGTCTGCCTCATCGCACGAAGCTGAAAAGGCTGGAGGATAAAGTCCCCCAATTCGGGACAATGCCCGCCCGCTAACTGCTCCACGGCCCAGTGGCATGGAACGCGCGGTGGGTTACATCTTCCCCACTTGCGAGAGGCGATTTGGCGGGAGTTGCTTTTGGCCGAGGCGGAGTTGAGGAGCGGTCAGAGCGAAGTGGAGCTGTTGCGTGAGGACGTGGACGCCGACGGCCAAACCGAGGTTTTGGCGGGGCACCCCCGCCTGACTTTTATGGTTTCCCCGCACCAGGGAGGGGCTTGCCTGGAGATGGGTTTGCCGGAGTACGGAAAAAATCTGGCGGATGTTTTGACCCGGCGGGATGAAGAAACCCATGGGGTGGCGGCTACTCCGGTGGATTGGTATGAGCGGCATCTCTTCCAGGATCATCTTTTTGCCCGGGGGACCACCGTGGAGCAGTTAGCGGGCGGGCATTGTCCCGAATTGGGGGACTTTATCCTCCAGCCTTTTCAGCTTCGTGCGATGAGGCAGACAGGAAACCGGGTGAAGGTTTATACCGTATGGGCACGCGACAACCGTGCCTTTTGCAGAAGACTTATGCTCTGGATGCGGTGGAGGGCCTGGTGGAGGTCTCCTATCAAATCACCAACACCGGGTCCCTGCCCTTGGAGGCGGTTTTTGCCAGCGAATTGAATTTGAATGTCGGCTCCGACCAATCGGACCGAAGCGGATGGAAATGCGGCAAAGAAAAGAAACCCAGTCGTGAAAGCTGGCAGAAGGAGGATGGTGGCAACGTGACCGTTTTCTCCTCCGACGGTCTGGAAGTCCGGGTGGTGCCGGATCACCTGCCTTTGACCTGGGCCTATCCGCTACTGGATGCAGAAAAGGGGCCGGACGGACCGATTCGCCAAGGCTACTGTCTTCTCTTTGGCCTACATCTGGATCTAAAGCCGGGGATGAAGGCCGAGGCGCGTCTCAAAGTCAATTATCGCAAGGTTTAGGGCAGGATTGCCGTTGCCGAACCCTTCTGATAAGGTTCAGGTTTATGAAATTTCCTTCTTTGGCTCCCTTGCTTCCCCTCTTGGCTGTCCTTGGCCTGGCGGGATGCACCATTCCCGATGACGCCACGGATGTGAAGACAACCTATGGGGATACCACGGGCAGTTCCGCCACGAGTGACACCCCGGCGGTCTCCTCGGATAGCACAAAATCTGACAAGTCCGAGGCGGCTGTCTCCCAAGAGAAAAAGCCCTGGAGCCCTCCGGGGGATGCGGAGAAGAGCTCGCCGGCCAAAGCCAGCTACCCCAAGGGAGAAAAAGTTTCCGGCAAGCCGGGCATGGTCCGCAGTCCTTACGCCCCTTATGCCGGTCTGGTGGATGTAAAGGGCTTTGCCCCGGGGACGGAAGTGAAGTGTCCCTACACGGGCAAAATCTTCCTCGTTCCCTAAATCGTTTCTTCGACGCCCTTCCGGCATCCTCGTCATGGATCCCCTGTTGCACCTGCTGAAAGAGAAAGGGCGGGCCACCGCGGCCGAGCTTTCCCGTCTGACCGGGAAAAGCGAAAAAGAGGTGGAGACGGCCATCCGAAAATATGAGGCCGACCGGATCATTCTCGGATACCAAGCGGTTTTGGATCCGGACAAAACCGGCAACGGTGGGGTGCGCGCGGTGATCGAGGTTCGCATTACCCCGGAAAGGGAGGGAGGATTCGACCGCATCGCGGCCCGGGTGGCACGGTATCCCGAGGTGGTCTCCTGTCAGCTGATGAGCGGCGGATATGATCTTTTAATCGTCGTGGAAGGGAAGGATTTGCGGCAGGTGGCCAGCTTTGTGGCGGAGAAGCTTTCCACCATTCAGGGGGTGATTTCGACAGCGACCCATTTTCAGCTTAAGACGTACAAGGAAGCCGGTGTGCTCTTTCTGGCGGACGAAAAGGCAGAGCGACTCTCCGTTTCCCCGTGAAGACGCCGGGGGACTTTCTTGCCGAGCATGTCCGGGAAATTCCCCGCTCTGGCATCCGGGATTTCTTTGAGCTCGTGCAAAAGCGCGGGGACGTCATTTCCCTGGGAATCGGCGAGCCCGACTCTTCGGCTCCCTGGGCGGTTCGCGAAGCGGCGATTTATGCGCTGGAGCACGGGCGCACGGGTTACACCTCGAATCTGGGTTCGCTGAAACTTCGGCAGGAGATTTCCAGATATGTGGAAAAGATGTTCGGGGAGAAATACCAGCCGGAAAACGAGATCCTGGTTTCCGTGGGGGTCAGCGAGGCGATCGATCTGGCTCTTCGGGCGGTGCTGAATCCGGGGGAGACAGTCCTCTATCATGAACCCTGTTATGTCTCGTATGCCCCGTCGATCACCTTGGCCTACGGAAAAGCCAAGGCGATCCAGACCCGGCCGGAAGACGGCTTCCGGCTGGATCCCGCGGCGGATCAGTGATGAGATTTATGCCGAGCTGACCTACGAGGGGCGGCATGAGTCCATCGTCAGTCGGCCGGGCATGCGGGAGCGGACGATTTTGCTTCACGGTTTGAGCAAGGCTTTTGCCATGACGGGATTCCGGATCGGGTACGCCTGTGCCCCTGCCCCGTTGATTGAGGCGATGATGAAGATTCACCAGTATTCGATCCTCTGTGCCCCCACGCCCAGTCAGGAGGCGGCCACCGAGGCGCTGAAGGGAGCGGAGGCCACCACGAGTGAGGCGCGGGAAACCTACCGGATCCGAAGAGATTTTCTCCGGCGCCGGCTGGAGGAGGCAGGACTGCCCACCACGAACCCTGCGGGGGCGTTTTATCTTTTTGTGGATGTGAGGGGAACCGGGCTGAGTTCAAAGGATTTTGCCCTGCGGTTGTTGGAAGAAGAGCAGGTGGCGGTGGTCCCGGGCGGTGCTTTTGGGCCGGGGGGAGAGGGGTTTGTCCGCTGCAGTTATGCCACGGCATTGGATCGGATCGAGGTGGCGGCCGAGCGGATGGCTAGATTTGTTGGCCGGATCAAGGGGATGGCCCAAGGTCCGCGTTTAGCCGTGGTGAGGTAATCCAGTTTTGCGTTACGATGCGGTAATCGTCGGGGCCGGGCACAACGGACTGATTTGCGCCTGCTATTTGGCGAAGGCCGGCCTGAAAGTGGCGGTGGTGGAAAAGAGGGAGTTGCCGGGTGGCGCGGTTTGCACAAGGGATGATCTGATTCCCGGTTTTCGGTTCGATGTGGGGTCATCGGTTCATATCATGATCCATCAGACTCCGGTGGTGGCGGAGTTGGAGTTGGAGAGGGAAGGGCTGGAGTACATAGAGATGGATCCTTGGGCCTACTACCCCGTACCGGGATCCAGCGAGGGAATTTCCTTTCATCGTTCAGTAGAAGAAACCTGCGCCAGTATTGCGCGATTCAGTCCGCGGGATGCCGAGGCGTATCGGCGTTATGTGGAAAGATGGACCGAGTTAAACGAAGGTGTGTTTGAGACCTTTCTGGCACCGCCTTCTCCAGGACGGCTTTTTGCCACGATCGTGAAGCGGAATCTCTTTCGGCCTCAGTCGAGGAGGTTGTGGTCGAGCCTGGATACGGCCCGGCAACTGATGGCCCCCTATGGGGAGGTGATCAAAGAGACGTTCGAAAACGAGCACCTGCGGACGGCGATGCTTTGGCTCTCCGCTCAAAGCGGTCCGGCACCGGCGGAGGTGGCCAGCGGAGACATGTTTGGTTGGAATGCCATGATTCACAAGGGAGGTGCCAAGCGGGCCAAGGGTGGCAGTGGTTCCCTAGCAACCGCTTTGGTCAAATGTTTGCAGCGACACGGAGGAGAAATTCATTTGGGCGTTCCCGTGCGGAAGGTCAAAAGAAACGGATCCGGCTGGGTGGTCGAGGCTGGAGAAAAGACATGGGAAGCCGGCAAGGTGGTGGCGGCCTGTCATTTAAAGACCTTCTTTATTGATCTTTTGGAGGGTGGACCAGCGGAGTTGAGGGAGAGGGTGGGGAAGGCCAGAATCGGCAACGGATTCGGTATGGTGGTTCGGCATGCGGTGGAGGAGTTGCCGGTATACGGCACGTCTGTGCAGAGCGGAAAACAGCCGCGGGGGTATCACTCGGCGATGCAGTTGCTTTGCCGGGATCAGGCGATGCTGGAAAGCAGCTATCAGGATTATCTGGCGGGACGTCCACCCGCCCAACCAAGCGTGGTGGCCATGACTTTCTCCGGAATCGACCCCACGCTGGCCCCGGAGGGCAAGCACACGCTGTTCACCTGGGCCCAGTATCACACCTACGAATTGCGGAACGGAGAAAACTGGGACGCGATCCGAGAACGGGAGGCCGACAAACTCTACGACCTGGTTTGCCAGTATGCCCCGAACATGAAAGGGAAGATGATCGGGCGATATATCCAAACCCCGTTGGATCTGGAGCGGGACTTGGGACTCTTGCGGGGCAACGTCATGCATTTTGAGATGAGTCTGGATCAGATGTTCATGTTTCGTCCGTTACCTGAAATTTCCTGTTACAAGACCCCCATGCAGAATCTGTATCTGACCGGGGCCAGCACCCATCCCGGAGGAGGCGTTTTCGGAGCCAGCGGAAGGAACACGGCCAGAGTGATCCTGGGTTGGCGGGGCTGAGCGGAGGGAGTAGGATTTTCCTATGGCCACGGCTACCCAAAAAGCCCATACGGATCCCATCCGGCAATTCTCCATCTTCCTGGCCAACAAGGCTGGAAGGTTGCTGGAGTTGATCCGGATCCTGCAAAGCCGCCATGTGCATGTGGTGGCCCTGACCATTCTTGACACGACGGACAGCGCGATCGTCCGAATGGTGGTGGATGATCCAGACCAGGCACGCGCCATTTTCCACGAACAAGCCGTGGCCCACACGGAATCCACGGTGGTCGCAGTGGAGTTGGGGGCGGCGACCGAGTTGCCGAAAGTCCTCTCCTCCCTGTTGGAGGCCGAGATCAACATTCTGACCACCTTTGCTTTTCTGGTCCGTCCGGAGGCGCGTCCTGCCCTCTGCCTCAACCTGGACGACAATGAACTTGGGGCGCAGGTGCTGGCCCGGGGTGGGTTCAAGCTGTTGGGACAGGGCGACATCTCCCGCTGAGCAGGCCCCGGCGATGAGTCGGCTCCAGGCTGAGATCCGTTCGGGCAAAAGAATCACGGCAGAGGAAGCCGTGGAAATTTATCATTGGCCGCTGGCCCTTCTCGGGGAGTTGGCGGATATCCGCAGAAATCTGGCCAAAAGGGAGGATTACGGCGGCCGGGGGGAGGAGGTGGTCACGTACATTGTGGATCGAAACATCAACTACACCAATGTCTGTGACGTTTATTGCAAATTCTGTGCTTTTTACCGGACGGAAAAAGATGCCGATCACTATGTGCTGACCCACGCCCAGATCGACGCCAAGGTCGACGAATTGGTGGCAGTGGGCGGAAATCAAATCCTGCTGCAGGGTGGGCACCATCCCAAGCTGGACCTGGAGTGGTATCTCGATCTTCTGCGGCACCTGCGGGCAAAGTATCCGCAGGTGAACATCCATGGCTTCTCCCCGCCTGAATTCAACCATTTCGCCGAGGTGTTCGGCATGCCTCTGGAGAAAGTGATCGGAAAATTCAAGGAGGCGGGTTTGGGAAGTATTCCAGGGGGAGGGGCGGAAATATTGGTCGACCGGGTGCGGCAAAGGATTGCACCGAGAAAATGTGATTCGGATGCCTGGTTAAGGGTGATGGAGATCGGTCATGGGATGGGGCTGCGGTCCAGCGCGACGATGATGTTTGGCCATGTGGAGACGGTGGAGGAAAGAATCGAGCATCTGGCGAGGTTGCGGGATCTGCAGGATCGGACGGGCGGATTCACCGCCTTCATCTGTTGGACCTTTCAACCGGAGAACACGGTCCTGAAGGCAGAACGAGCCGGCTCACATGAGTATCTGCGCATGCAGGCTTTGGCCCGAATCTTTTTGGACAAGATTCCCAACCTTCAATCCAGTTGGGTGACTCAAGGGCCAGCGATGGGACAGGTGGCCCTCAAGTTTGGAGCCAACGACTTTGGCAGTCTGATGATGGAGGAGAATGTGGTCTCGAGTGCGGGAACCAGTTTCCGGCTGAGCTTGGAGGAGATGCGGAGGTTGATCCGGGAGGCGGGATACGAGCCAAGGCAGAGAAATAATGGGTATGAACTGGTCGATTCGGTTGTGGAGAAGGCCATCCTCACCGCCTGATTAAATCCCAAAAGCCGAAGCCGGGCCTAAGCCCGGCCTCGAAATTTATTTGTAGCGGATGGCGCGACCGTTGGCTCCGCCGGCGGGACCGGTAAAACGGAAGCTGGTGTCGACCCGGTCAAGCACGACGGCATCGGCTTTCATTTTCCAGGCCTGTTTTTGGAGGGACTCCTTCATCGACTCTTCGTCGTCCCAGAGAAAAATCTGGGGGGCGCTGACCAAGCCAATGACTTCAAAAGGCTTTTCCGGGCGGTCCAAAAGAAGGGGGATGGATTTCCAAGGTTCCCCCTCCTCGCTGCTACGGCTGGTTTTCTTGGTGCGTTTCCCGGTGGTCGAGGTGCGGCTTGAGGAGTCCTGAGCGAGCGCTTCCGGGGAGATCCAGGCGGTGGCGAAAACAAAGAGAATCGTGAGCGAGAAAATTTTGGATACTTGCATACATGGTTTGTTATGCCTGCCGGCGCGAAACGCAAGCCGGATGCCGGCTGGATGTGGACAAAAAAAAGGCTAACAACATGGAATGAGAAATTCTCCCGGGATGCCGGCCAAAATTCTTTGGGCCATGATCGCATTGGCCGGTGCGGGATCGCTGGGATGGATCGCTTGGCAGCGGGGGGAGCCCGTCAACGCTCTCTGGTTGATGGTGGCCACGGGTTGCGTCTATGCCATCGGCTACCGGTTCCATAGTGCCTGGCTCATGGCCACCGTGTTGGCTGTAAATCCAAAAAGGAAAACCCCGGCCGAGCAATATTCCGATGGCCGGGATTTCGTGAAAACCAACCGTT
>RGGS01000065.1 GCA_010024525.1 Verrucomicrobiota bacterium
ACGAATACCGCAAATACATCGAAAAAGACGCCGCCCTCGAACGCCGCTTCCAGACCGTCCGCGTCGACGCTCCCTCCATCGACGAGGCCATCGCCATCCTGCGGGGCCTCCGTGGCAAGTACGAGGAACACCACCACGCCAAAATTTCCGACGAAGCCATCGCCTCCGCCGTCCGCCTCAGCGAACGCTACATCACCGGCCGCTACCTTCCGGACAAGGCGATCGACGTCATGGACGAGGCCGGCTCCCGTTGCCGCATCGCCGCCAGCCTTCGCCCCCCGGAATTTAAGTCCGCCGAGGCAGAGATCGAGACGATTCGGGTGGAGAAGGAAGCCGCCATTAAAGCCCAGGATTTCGAGAGGGCCGCCTCCCTGCGTGACCGGGAGAAAGAATCCTCGGCCAAGCTGGAGGCCGATCTGGCCGCCTGGCGCAAGAAGCGTGACGAAATCATTGTCGATGTCGGCGAGGAGGACGTGAAACATGTGATCTCCAAATGGACCGGCATCCCCCTCACCCGCATGGGCGAGGCCGACCTTTCCAAACTCCTCACCATTGGCGATACCCTCCAGTCCCGCGTCATTGGGCAGCACGAAGCGGTGCAGGCTCTCGCCAAAGCCCTACGCCGCTCGCGGGCCGATCTCAAGGATCCCAAGCGCCCCATTGGCTCCTTTATTTTCCTTGGCCCCACCGGCGTCGGCAAAACCCATCTTGCCAAGGCCCTCGCCGAGGAAGTGTTTGGCGAAAAAGATGCCCTCGTCCAACTCGACATGTCGGAATACATGGAGAAGTTCAACGTCTCCCGCTTGATCGGCTCCCCTCCCGGCTACGTCGGATACGAGGAAGGCGGGCAGCTTACGGAAAAAGTCCGCCGGCGCCCCTACTGCGTGGTCCTGTTTGACGAAATTGAGAAGGCTCACCCCGACGTCTGGAACGTCCTGCTCCAGATTCTTGAGGATGGCCAGGTCACCGACAGTCTGGCCCGGAAGGTCGATTTCCGGAACACCATCATTATCATGACCTCCAACGTCGGCGCGGAACTCATCCGCAAAGGCAACGTCATGGGCTTCGGCACCCCGGTGCAGGAACAGGACTACACTGCCATCAAGGAAAAGATCCTCGGCGAGACCAAAAAGATCTTCAAACCCGAGTTTCTCAACCGGCTCGACGACCAGATCGTGTTCCACTCCCTCACCCGCGAGGATCTCACCAAGATCGTCTCCCTGGAAGTGGCCAAGGTGGCCGGTCGACTCAAGGACAAGGGAATCGAGATCGAACTTACACCCGAAGCCTCCACCTTCCTTATCGAGAAAGGTTACGAACCGGTCTACGGCGCCCGCCCCCTTCGCCGCGCCATCGAAAAATACCTGGAGGATCCTATCGCCGAGGAGGTCATCCGCGGAAAGATCAAGTCGGGTGACCGGGTCAGAGTTGGTGCCGATAAGGAAAATCTCACCTTCAGCACCTCCTCCCCCAACACTCCCGCCAAATCCACCGCCAGTTGAGCGGTGGCATTAACCGAGCTGTTTCGTCTTTTAGCTTTTATGGATGGGGAGATGCCTGCTGCATCATGTGGCCCCTCCATGACAGTGGATTATAGCCAAGCCCCAAGCTCGTAGCCTTTCTTAATCTTCATCTTCATCTTAATCTTCTGGGGTGCCAGACCCCTCTTCTGTCCAGTCTCTCTTCACCGACCTCGCTCCGTCTTACGACCGCTATAACCGCATCTTCAGTCTTGGCCTCGATACCCTTTGGCGGAAACGCCTGGTCCAAGCAATGGCTGATCGTCATCCTTCGACCGTATTGGATGTGGCTTGTGGATCCGGCGATGTGGCCCTGGCCCTGCAGAAAGCCCTGCCGGCATCCAAGGTTACCGGGCTCGATTTCTGCGGACCCCTTTTGGCCCAAGCCCAAGCCCGTGGGCTTAAAACCACGGTGCAAGGCGACGCTCTTGATCTTCCCTTTCCTGATCAATCTTTCTCCGCGGTTACTTTGGCCTTTGGTTTGCGAAATTTTTCCGATCGATCCAAAGGTTTGTCTGAAATTGCCCGTGTCCTGCAACCAGGCGGTGTTTTCGGCCTCCTGGAATTCAGTCCTCCTCCCATGCCTTGGAAGATCTTTTGGGACCTCTATCTTCACCGGATCATGCCGTCGGTGGCTCAGCTCCTGACCCGTCAGGGCGACTCATTCCGTTACCTGGCCCAAAGTATTTCTAAATTTCCCAACCAGAAGAATCTAACCTGTGAGTTGGCGATTGCCGGCTTTCAGACGAACTATTTTCAGACCATGGCCGGAGGACTCGTCACTCTCAATTTCGGAAGAAAATAATCTATTCACACTGCCCATATGGGCACTTTCCTAGCCCGAGTTCCGTCTGAAGTTGTGAGTTTATGGAATGGTGGCTTCGACCTTATAGAAATCCCGGTCGATCGAAGTATCCATAATGATCTCGTACTGCAAATACTCTGCAAGCCGTCCGGAGGGCTGAGGATTCGACAAAGTGGGCGGGGTATTCCACACCGTCCAGCTTGTAGCCAAATCCGTAGTGTGTTTTATGACATAGGTTGCCCCGCCGGCACGCTTGAAAAAGAGTAGCTTGTCGCCCACAACTTGAATCGGTTGGCTCGAACCATCTGTTGGATCAGTTCCAAAAGCAAACTCCGTAGCATTGGTCAAACCATCATGATCCGGATCGGCCGACAGCGCAGCATCGGCTCCCGTGAGCCCGAAGCTGGAGAGATAATCCTCTGCCGGGGTGGTGGTGTTATTGACCGTCACGCTAACGTTCACCATAACTGAGAGGTAGTTGCTGGCGCCCGCACCACTTGGAGTAAAGGTCACAGAATAATTTGCGGTGCCTGCTGGGGGGACAGTGCTGGGATAGGTGAAGTCAAAACTGCCGTCTAACGAAGCGCCACCCACGCCCGTGGCTGAACCCCCTGAAAGCGTAGATGCGCCTAATGCCTGCCCTGAGTTGATGTCAGAGGCCGTGGGCGCCGAGTCAATCGTCGGGGTGGCTTTGGCCACAACCAAAGACCCGCTGGTGGGAGCACTGTAATACGCAGTGGTGTCAGCTACCTCGGCCGTTACCGTGTAGGTCCCGGCGTTCACCGGAGCGTTCGTGGAACCATTATATCGCAGAACTACGGCCAATCCCGAAGGTGTGGTGCTCGCAGAGGCGGTCTGGGCTGATCCGTTGTACACCGCGTTGGTCGGGATGTTCAGACTGATCCCCACAGTTTGTTTGCCTTGGATCGTGACATTGTCGAATGACATGATGTTGTCACCGGCACCAAGATACTGACCCGAGGCATCCGGGGTATTGTCTGCCACTGTCCAGGTTGCGGCCATGCCATTCAAGGAGGTAAAGGAGGGGTCAATCGCCGCATTGAGCACCAAGCCGTACCAAGTGTTGTTGGACCTGTTGAAGACATCCAAGGCCCATTTCTTGGTCGATAGATCGGCCGTTACCCGGAAATCGTTGGCATCGTTGCGATCAATGAACCAATTGTTGGGCTGACCAGAACCTAGGGTTAGGGCGTTGCCCGCGCCGTCGTAGCCTTGGACCAAAAGATCCCGCCCAGCCGAGTTGTCATTCAGGAAACGAACCGAAAAAGCTGCGTTGCTTCCGGAGAGAAATTTCCAGCCAAAGACATCATCCCCGGGGAAGTCATTCGAAGATTTGGCGATATTCTGATTCCATTGGAAAACAAACCGGTCCGAACTTCCCGGATTGAAGTTGTAAGTAAGCTGGGTCGTCTCATTGGCTGGAGCATTCACGAAACCGCCCACATAGCCGAGGAGGTTGCCGGCGTTGAGGGAGTCGTTGGCGTAACCATCAGGGCGGAACGTTTGATCGTTGCTGGACCATCCGTCGGCAGTGCTGAGGGGCACAGTGAGGTCGGAGACTTGGAAATCGAGCGAAACCGTGGCCCCATCCACGGACGAGAAACCCTGCTCGACAATCAACTGCTGGCCCGTCATGTAGGAATTAAAATTAGAATTCCCCGGGTTGCTCGCGGTAATCATGGCAGAGCCTGCACCCACAATCGTGATGAGACCCGAGCTGGATACGGTGGCCACGTTGGTGTTGGAACTGGAGTAGTTCAGCGGCAGGCCAAAGGTGACCGAAGCCCCCGCCGAAAACGGGCTGTCTCCAACCTTCTTGGTGGGGAGATTAGGAAAACTGACGACCTGGTTAGCGACTTGAACAGTGAAACCATATTCCGTCGGTCCCGTGGCTTCGTAATTGTCGTTACCAGCCTGGGAGTAGGTAATTCTGGCATAGCCTCCACCCACGATGGTTACCGTGTTACCCGAAATTGTGGCCACGTTGGTGTTCAAAGAAGCAAAGACGATGGGGTTGCCAGATCCCCCGCCGGTGGCAGTCAGGTTAAAAGGGGCATCGCCAAAGGTTTTGGTGGAGATCGGGGAAAAATTGATGACTTGATCGGCTTTGTTAACCCAAAGAGTCCGACTCACCGGGGCGGCAGGGTCATAAGTGGCGTTACCCGCTTGACTGGCGGTGATGGTGGTCTGTCCAACGCCTCTAACCGTTACTCTGTTACCCGAGATCGTCGCCACATTGGTGTTGGAGGAGGTAAAAGTGACCGGGAGACCGGAGGTAGCGCTTGCCGTCAGGTCAAAAGGAGCATCCCCGTATGCACGCCAATCCGTGAACTGAGGATACTGAGGCATATTGATGCTCTGCGACGTCCCAGCATAGGTCCCGGATAGAAATCCGAAAAAAGCCACGAGGAGGGCAACTTTTCTCTTTTGGGGAAGGAAAGACATAGAGGAATAAAAACGAATCATTTTTCCTTTCCTATCTGACAGACGTTCCCCGTTTCCTGTTCAAACAAATACCTCAATTATTGCTGATCACCGTGACGTTACTGTTGGTGCTGGTGGTGGTCGACGTGGGTGCTGTGGTGCGGGGCTTTCTTTGAGCATTGGCTTGGACCAGACCTAGACCTAAAATGATCGTTAAAATGCCATACAAAATCTTGTTCATTAAAAATAAAATACTCGTGTGTTGCACTTTTTCAAGGGAAATGATGTGACTAAATTATGCCAAAATATGCTGATCTTAAGCATGATATGCAAATATCTTACTGTCATGCATTTGCTAAAATGATATTGATTTTATTTATTATATAATGCTTGTGATTAACTATTTATACATAAGCCTGCTATTTTGCTCCGCACTTTTTGGGGGCCTATCAAATCCATTATCTTTAGGTATATTCTTTGTAATTAGCGGCTTATGCATCTCCTTTCTGGCTATCAAGGCCCGCCTCAAAGCTGCTCCCATCATCCTGCTCGCTTTAGCCCTATCCCTGGGTGCTTTCAGTAGCGGCGCGAAAATCCTACCCGCCATCCTCGGGGAAAAGAATCAACTGGGGATCGGACTGGAATCCGTTTTGATGTTCGCCGCCTCCGCCCTTTGGTTCTTTTGGCTCTTGGCCAGACCGATCGGAGAAAAAACCCGCACTTTTATCTTCCAATCCTACGGCTCCCTTGTGGCTGTGATCGGAGTCCTCGCCCTCATCTGCCAGATCCAACGGTGGCCTTTTCCTTTTACCCAACCGGGTGCCTACGGAATTTTTCCCAACACCAATCACATGTCCAACTGGCTGGCTATGGCCGGCATCCTTCTCGCCGGCACTGGCTGTGCCCATATTCGACGGAAAAATTTTCTCCGAGCCGGTGTCTCACTTTTCTCCATCGCGGCGATCCTCACCTGCCTGGCCGCCAACAGTTCCCGAGGCGGGCTGACGGTTTTCTTTGTGGGCCTTCTCGTCTGGGCTGTCTCCCTCACCGTGGCCGGACCGGATCGCCGAATCGGGCTGGGGCTGGTGGCCGCTGCCACCCTTCTGGCCACCACCCTTCTTTTCCACGGAGCCAAACCCCTCGAACGTTTACGAAACTCCTCTCCCAACACCGCCCTGAAGAACGAGAATCCCCCACCCTCTGATCCGCAGGAGAGCATGGATTTTCGCCTCAAAATCCAACTCGATGCCCTCGATATGATTGCCGATCACCCCTGGCTGGGTGTCGGCCCGGGAAACTTTCGCTACCTCTTTCCTCCCTACCGTACACGCACCGCCACGTTGCAATCCTGCGCCCTTCATCCCGAAAGTGACTGGCTCTGGTTCCTCGCCGAATACGGGCTTCCCGCCGGACTGTTGCTTCTCGGATCAATTCTTCTCCTGTTGCAAAAAGCCAGACCGGGAGGAAATCAGGAAGGCTGGATCACCCGCTCCGCCGGCTTGGCCGCGCTGGTGGCCTTCGCCGGGCACGGGTTCGTCGACGTCGCCGGCCACCGTTTTGGAACCGTCTGGCCAATCCTGATGGTGGCGGCCGTCACCTTCGGAAGAAAAAGGGAGGGCGAACAAAATCCCGCCGGAAAGTTTTCCATCGCCCTCTTTCGCGTAGCCGGGGCTGCCCTCGCCCTGGCAGGGTGCCTCTGGACCTGGGGAGTTTGGACAGATCAATCCTGGCCGGCCACCGTTCATGCCGCCCGGGCCAAAGCCGAAGTGGGAGCCGACTGGAAGTCGGGACAAACCGAGCCCGCCCTGCAGGCTGCCGTCCGCGGCCTGACCGTGGCTCCCGCCGATGCGGTCCTTCATTTTCTCCATGGAAAAGCCCTGCTCTTTTTCGAGGACACCGAAGTCGAAGCCGAAAAGGAGTTCAAAATTCAAAACGCACTCGAGCCGTTCCTCGTCTCCGTCACGCTGGATCAGGCCGCGGCCTGGGTCGAGGTAACTCCCGATCATCCGGAATGGGCCATCCCCGCCTATACCGAAGCCCTGCGACGTGCCGAAAAATACCAGAGTCATGACCGCGGCCCGGAGCGCGTTCTTGAGCACATGATCCGGATGGCCTCTACCTCCCCCTGTCTCTTATACACATCT
>RGGS01000066.1 GCA_010024525.1 Verrucomicrobiota bacterium
GGCACAAACCGGTGGTATCCTCTGTATCAATTCCATGCCCGAAGGGAAATATTCTTTTCTTGGGCCGATTATCGAAGGAAAAAGGCGTAGATCACCTTCTGCATGCCTGGCGGTTGGTAAACCATCAGGGAAGAAAGCTGGTCATCGCTGGGGATGGCCCTGAAGCGGGGGCATTGAAGGCTTTATCGCACACTCTTATTCTAGAGAACGTTGAATTTGTTGGTTTTCTGGGAAAGGACGCTCAGCGGGAAGCCTGGAGTCAGACCGCGTTCTCCGTCATCCCGTCTATTTGGAGCGAACCGTTTCCCTTGACCTTTTTAGAATCCTGGAGCCAGGCGCGCACCTTCGTCGCCAATCGTCTTGGGGCTATGGCTGAAGTGGTGAGAGAGGGAAAAGACGGTTTTCTTTCGGAACCCTTTGCAGAAAAATCTTTGGCCGACCGGATCCAGCTTCTGATCAACACCCCGGATGCATGCACAACCATGGGGCAAGCCGGTCACCAGAGGATCCTTACGGAATTTCACAAAGGTTTGTGGCTTAGAAAAATGAACGATGTCTTTCAAAAAGTGGTCCTTTCGCCGTAGAATCTTTCCTAAGCGATGAATCTCTTTAAAAAACCGCCCTATTTTCTTTTACTTGCTGGCATCTTGGCAGGAGTTGTTGCCATAGAGCAGGTGACAACCCTCGCAGTGGGTGACCTTACTTTGGCCCCACTCCTTTCGATTATTGGCTTGGGTCTAATGGCTGTTTTTTTTAACTGGAAACAGGTTCTTTTCAGCATCCCCTTTTTTGTTATCACGAGTTATTATTTGATTCTCGGAACTTCGTTTTTCCCGACCGTTCGAGCTCTCAGTGTTCTCCTTGCAGGGATCTTGGCCGCTTGGGCAGCCAGGCAAAGAGAGAGAATCGAAAATCACTCGAGAGAAATCAACCAGGTGTTGGAAGCCCTGTCGGTTCCCTGGATTCTGAGCGATTCGACAGGCAACATCACCCGTATCAGCCACGAGGCAGCCCTTCTTGTTTCCCTTCCCGCTGACACCATCATCGGTACATCCTTTTTTTCCTTTTTCACCCCCACAAAGGGGAAGGGTGAATTTATCCGCATGTATCTAGATGCATTTGAGACTTCTGCACTCCCCGCTAAGGCGAGCCTCGCCATTTCGATGGCCGATACCCAAAGCGTTAAAGTTGAAGCTAATTTTTCCCGCCTTGATTGTGCCGACGGGTTGCGTCTTTTGACCGTGTTAGAGCTTCAAAAGAACTAGGAGAACCCGTGAACCCCCGTGCACCTGATCCGGAATATCGCACAAGGCATTTGTGTTCTTGTGAACCCAATTCGTTTGCTCGCTAGCGCTTGAGGAAATATGAAATTTAGAAAGCTCTTTTTATTGGGCTTTTTTTTTCTGCCCACAGCTGTGAAGTCAAACCCACCTGTGGTCATCCCCGTTGAGCCTGACTATGGTGGCGACTACGCTATTTTCGGAGGGCAAAATTATTTAACATCGGATGACCACCTAATGCTCGATGCCATGACCGCGACGCATGGTATGGGTCTGATGAAAAGGGTGGAACAGGCTAAGGAACACCTGCAGGCCTTGCTCAATCCCGTCGAATGGAACCATCTCAAGGCACCGATTGAAATGCAAAAGCAGCTTTTCCTGGTGCTTTATTGGATGGCCGAAGCAGATGACGCTGAGGCTGATGTGGAGGAAGTGGTCCAGGAAATTTGTCGACGGGGTCAAGCGCAACCCTCCGAGAGCGATGCCACACTTCAGGAAGTCCTTCTCTATAACTTCCGCACGGCCCAGTCTTTGGGTGCTTTGGGTTTTGAGGGGCAGGTGAAGCTCGCCCAAGGATTGACTCCCTTGATTACCAAAGGCCCTTGGGAGAATCGTCACGCTCATGCCGTTCCCATACTCCCTCCCGACCTTTACCCCGCCACGGCCCACCAGCTTTTTAACTACGAAATTTTTGCCGGCCCCCTGCCCCGCAACGACCGTTCGGCGCTCGCCCCCAGCCAGATCGAGTTTGCCCAAAGACTGATTCAGCGGGGCCTTCTTCCAGCCGATGCCCTAAAAAACCGCTGACTCGACGTTGTTCGCGTAAGACTTTCCCTTAACTTCTGATAGATGCCCGACCTTCCCGAGGCTTATCAAAACCTGCGCTCCCGTGGCAGGGAAATCGCTCTTTTGGGAGCCACCGGGGGCCTCCTCGGTTGGGATCAGGAAACCCTCTTGCCCCCCAAGTCTCATGGGTTCCGTGCGGAACAGTCAGCCCAGATTTCAGGCATCGCCCACCGCCTCGCCACGGCCCCCGAAGTCAACGAGTGGCTCTCGGTCTGCGAATCGGCTCAACCGGATCCTCTCACTGCGGAGGGTGCCTGCCTGATCCGCTGGAGACACGATTACAATCGGGCCACACGCATTCCGACATCTTTAGTCGAGGAAAACGAACGAACCGCCGGAATGGCCCGAGCCGCCTGGGTGGAGGCCCGCAAAAAGGCAGATTTTTCTTCTTTCGCCCCCCATCTCCAAAAATTGGTCTCCTTGTCACGGCAAATGGCCGATCTTTGGGGTTATTCCAACGAACCCTACGACGCCCTCCTCGAGGGTTATGAGCCTGGATGGTCCACTCGTGAAGTGGCTTCTCTTTTTGGCGAACTCCAGCCCCGCTTGGTGCCCATCGCCGAGAAAGCCTTGGCCGCCTCCCCCTCTTTCTCCCGAAAGAATCTGTCCGGCCACTACCCGCAAGCCCAACAAGAAAAGTTTCTGCAATCTCTGCTTCCAAAAATCGGTTTCGACACGGCCTCCGGCCGCCTCGACACCAGCACACATCCTTTTTGTTCGGGTCTAGGTCCCCACGATACCCGCATGACGACCCGTTACGACGAGACGGATTTCACGGTCTCGCTGTATGGGGTTTTTCACGAAGCAGGCCACGGACTTTATGACCAGGGATTGCCGGAAAAAGAACTCGGTACACCCTTGGGGCAGGCGGCATCCCTCGGCATTCACGAATCCCAATCCCGTCTGTGGGAAAACCGTGTTGGACGCAGCCACTCGTTTTGGAAGGCCTGGTGGCCTGACTTGATCCATGCCTTTCCCGACCTTGCCCGACGCTCCTGGGAAGAGGGTTGGCGGGCGTCAAACGCCGTCGAGCGTTCTTTCATTCGGGTCGAGGCTGACGAGGTGACCTACGACCTCCATATCCTTCTTCGCTTTCAGATCGAAACCCGCCTGATCTCCGGAGAACTCAAAGTCGCTGATCTTCCCTCCGCATGGAACGACCTTTTTCTTAAATTATTTGGCCTGAAGGTCCCCAATGATTCCCAAGGCTGTCTTCAGGACATTCACTGGTCGATGGGTGGATTTGGTTATTTTCCAACCTACACTCTTGGAAATTTGACGGGTTCCCAGCTTTGGCAGGCCGCCCAGCTCGATCTGCCGAATCTTCACTCCTGCCTCGAGCAGCGCGACTACCACCCCTTGTTGCAATGGCTCCATCAAAAGGTTCACGCCCATGGCCGACGCTATCTCGCCAGCGACCTTGTCCGCCATGCCACGGGCAAGCCGCTCAGCCCGGATGCTCACCTCTCCATTCTGGAAACAAAAGTGAAGGATCTAGGTTCCATCCAGAATTCATGATCTCCCCCTCCCAAATTTCGGTGGTGATCAGCACCTATAACCATCTTCGCCCGCTAGAACTTTGCCTGGGGGGATTCCGCAACCAGACCACCTCTCCCGGGGAAATTCTTGTCGCCGATGATGGCTCCGGACCCGACACCCGTGCTCTTTTGGAGAGACTGCTTCCCTCCTTGCCCTGCGCCGCCCGACATCTCTGGCATGAAGACAAAGGTTTTCGAAAGAATATCATTCTCAACCGTGCGCTCGCTGAAGCCAAAGGCGAGTACCTGGTGCTCACGGACGCTGACTGCATTCCTCATCCCCGCTTTGTCGAGGACCACGCCTCACTCGCCGAACCTGGCTTTTGGGTCCAGGGCCGTCGCTGCTACCTCAACCAGGCCGCTTCTGCCTCCCTGTCCCCTGGTGAGAGGGTTCCCGGATTCCGTCTCTTCCTTGCCGGAAAGATGGGAGGGGCCGCCAAGGGATTCCGTCTTCCTTTTCCGGTTCTTAGGCGGAATGCAGGACAAAGGGGCATCATTGGTTGCAATATGGCTGCATGGAAAAGGGACCTCCTGGCCATCAATGGCTGGGACGAAGAGTATGAAGGTTGGGGACTGGGTGAGGACTCTGATCTTGGGTCCCGGCTCTACCACCTCGGGCGACCCCGAAAGTTTGTCTACGGCCGCTCAATTCTCTATCATCTTTATCACCCCCCTCTCAACCGAGACCATATTCCCAAAAGCCAGTCCCGCCTTCTTGAAACGATTCAGTCCAGAAAAGTGCGCTGCGCCAGGGGGGTCGATCAATATTTAAGCCACCAAGCAGGGGTGGGGCGGGATCGATAGGTCCAAACAAATTGAAAATGGGGCGGCTCTCATCGAGAGCACCTCGCCGCAATCTACCGTCGGCTTTCCGCCGCCATGGCGGCACCCACGATTCCAGCTTCATTATATAGCTTGGCCGGCACCACTTTGGTCCGAAGGCCCTTGGAGGCGTATGGAAGCCATTTTTCTGATCGGCGGCTTACTCCGCCCCCCACTATCATGAGATCCGGATTGATCAGACTCTCAACTAAAAGAAGGTACTCCCGAACCCTCTTTGACCACTTTTTCCAACTCCAATCGTGTTTCTCCCTCGCTTTGGCGCTGGCTGTTTTTTCCGCATCTTTACCGTGCAAGGGAAGATGCCCCAACTCGGTGTTGGGGATCAACACTCCGCGGGTGAAAACGGCGCTTCCGATTCCCGTTCCCAGGGTGATCAAGACCACGGTTCCTTTTTCTTTTTTTCCGGCACCATACCTCACCTCTGCCAACCCGGCAGCATCGGCATCATTGATGACACGGAATGGAAGCCGCGTCGCCCGCTTGAATATTTGATCCGCGTTTTTCCCAACCCAATCTGAAGAAAGATTTGCCGCCGTGCCCACCACGCCATTGCGAATGACCCCGGGAAATCCAACCCCCACCGGCCCCGCAAACTGGAAATGCCTGATCATCCGCTGGATGACAACCGTGACAGCCCTCGGAGTTGCGGGCTGAGGCGTCGGCAGATGAAGGTGCTCCGCAAGCATGTGGCCCGAGGGAAACTCAACGGGCGCCCCCTTGATTCCCGTCCCTCCGATGTCAATACCCAGAACCTTCACAGAAACATAGTCTCCCAAAATAGCTTTATAGATCAAACCTCAACCTCGGTGCCTCGCTAGAGATCCGCCGGACGGATATTTCTCTTCCGAGCATCATGCCTGTATAATAAACCCATGCATGGCTGTCCCCCCTACCCTGTTGAACCACTGCCAACTTGTCCCAGCCGGGTTGCGAACAATCCGTGGCTGGGGCTTGTTTCCTAGCGGAAGAATGCAAATTTCCCCATAGCCAATGGTCAACCACGAAAAATTGCAGGAGGAGCTTGAAGGCTACTGTGGCCTGGGCATGTACGATGAAGCTCTCCGACTCATTTCCTCCCTCAAGACCAGGGGGCAAGAAGATCTGACCCTAGCTTTTCTTCGCACCCGTATTTTGCGCGCTGCTGGACGCTTTGCCGAAATGCGCAAGACCGCGGAGAAAATTCGCGAGCGCTGCCCGGAGGAACCCGAAGCATGGGTCTCTCTTGCGGATGCCATGAGGCAAAGTGGCTCGTTGCAACAGGGTCGCCATGTCCTTCAGGAGGCCGAAAAGAAATTTCCCAAAAACCCGCACATCAAATTCCAATTGGGTTGTTATCTTTGCCAGTTACAGGATCTCGATCTGGCGCGCTCTTATGTCCAGGCGGCTATTCAGTTGGATCGCGCCTGGGCCGATGCCGCCAAGCAGGATGCGGATCTGGCTCCTCTTAGGGAAAAGATCTGACCTTGCGCCCACTCCGAACCCTCTTTTTCCGTTCCCCGCTTCTTTTCTTTGGAACCCTCCTTTCGTTTTTAGCGGGTTGTGGGTGGCTCAACCAAAGGCCCTCCCTACAGGCGCGCGAGGGCGATCCGGTGGAAATCATGCTGCCGGCAAACTTTTCGACTGGGTATCGTTGGGTTCTTGAGCCCGCCCTACAGGCGGGGCGTAAGCTTTCAGAAAACTACCGCACTGATCCTTCCGCTCCCATGGTTCCAGGAGCGCCAGGGACCCAAATATTTCGGATCGGCTTTCCGCGTGAAGGCAAATTTAACCTGAAGTTCGCTTACCGGAGGCTTTGGGAGCCGTCTTCCGTTCCCCCCGCCCAAACAACCAATCTGGTGATCCTCGTTACTCCAAGAAAATCCCCGCCTTCATCCCATCTTGCTTTATACGGGCATTCTCAAGCTCTATCTTCATTGCCTCGGCCTTTTGTTGAGCGCCATAAAGAACGGCTGCGTCTGCCGCGCCCTTCATTACTTCCCCGGCTCCGTCCATAAAACTAATTGGTTGTGCTCCGACTGTTTCTGCTACATAAGCCATCACTCACCTCTTTTCATCGCTACTTCAAAGCGATCTAAAATACTTTTAGCTTGAGATACATTTCTCCAGCCAGCGCCAAATTTACGCCTTAACATTTGTTGAAGCCTGAACTTCCCAACCCTAGTCAAAGGAAGCGTTGGAACTTCCTCACCAAGAACCTCAGAAAGATTGCCAGCCTCGAACATACCCGGCTTCTTTGACTCCATCATATCTTTCATTAAAAGAGGCGCTGTTTTCATAATGTCCTATGGATTAAAAGTGAAATCCCCAAAAGTAGGCTCCCCGCCAAGCAAACTCACATTAGGATTCTGTTGAGGGGAGTAACCCAAGTTTGGGTCAATGTTGTAATCAAATCC
>RGGS01000067.1 GCA_010024525.1 Verrucomicrobiota bacterium
TCGGGAAAGCGCCGCCTACAAGCTTCTGCAGCCGTTCGCCGGCAAGGTTGTTCCAAAATGTTTGGCTTCCTTTTCCAATTCGGATGGCTCCGATGGTCTGCTCTGGCTCGATAAAATTGAGCCTGCCCGCTCCGGTAACCAGTTGGCCGGACTGTCTTGGAAGGAACTCGTCGCCACCGTCCGCTCCATCGGCACCGTGCACGCCCGATTCTGGAGTGCCCGCAAGCCCACCCACCTTCATCACCTGCCTTTTCAGCGGTATAACCTCGCTCATGAGACCGAACCCCGTCTGCGCGGCTTTAGAAAATACTGCCGCGGACTTCTTCAACCCAAGGATGAGGGGGTGTTACTCACGATTCCTGACGTAATTTCCCGTGCCCTGCGCGAATGCAGACATCGCCCGTCTACCCTCCTCCACGGGGATCTACGTGCCGACAACCTTCTCTTTTCCCGTGGTCGGGTTTTTCTGGTCGATTGGCAGATCGCCGCTTGGGGTCTGGGAACCTTTGATCTGGCCCGGGTGATCGGGGGCAGTTCCCAACGCCCCCTTCGCCTTTCGGAACAGCAAAAACTCGTGCGCATCTGGCATCAAACACTGAAAGAAGGGGGAGTGCGCAAATACACTCTGGAGGAGGCTTGGCAGGACTATCGAGTCGGCGTGGCTCTCACCCTCTCCATTCCCATCACCAATGGCCCCACCTTGGCCCGACTCTCCCCGCGCGGAAAAAAAATTGCCCGTCTGATGATTCGCCGGTTTTTCCGCAATGGGCGGGAGTTCGGCCTGCTCTAGGCTTTCAAAAGAAAGCGCGCAGCTTCGTTCACATCCTTGTCGCCGCGCCCCGAAAGATTCACCAAAAGGATCTGGTCCTTTTCCATCTTCGGCGCTTCTTTCATGGCAAAAGCCACCGCATGCGCCGTCTCCAACGCCGGTAAAATTCCCTCGATCCTGCCCAAATTCGAAAACGCGGCCAAAGCCTCGTCATCGGTGGCGTAGGTGTACTCGGCCCGACCGATCTCCTTTAAATGACAATGCTCCGGACCGACGGCGGCGTAATCCAATCCGGCCGAAACCGAATGGGTGAGCTCGATCTGGCCATCCTCATTTTGCAAAAGAAACGATTTGGATCCCTGCAGCACCCCCAATTTCCCCCCTTGGAACCTTGCCGCGTGCCTTCCCGGCTGGATACCCTCGCCGCCGGCCTCCACTCCGACCAGACGAACTTTCTGGTCGTTCAGAAAAGCATAAAAGATTCCGATGGCATTGCTGCCTCCGCCCACACAGGCGCAGATGACGTCGGGGAGCTTTTCTTCCCGCTCCATGAGCTGGGCCCGGGCTTCCTCGCCAATCACTTTGTGAAACTCCCGCACCATGTAGGGATAAGGGTGGGCCCCGTAGGCGGTTCCCAGAACATAGTGAGTGGTGCGCACGTTGGTCACCCAGTCACGCATCGCCTCATTGACCGCCTCCTTGAGCGTCTTTTGACCCGCGGTCACCCCGACCACTTTGGCCCCCAGTAATCTCATCCGCGTCACATTCAAAGCCTGACGGCGCATGTCCTCCTCCCCCATATAAATGATGCACTCCATGCCGTAACGCGCTGCCATGGTGGCCGTGGCTACCCCGTGCTGTCCGGCTCCGGTTTCTGCGATAATTCGTCTCTTGCCCATGCGACGCGCCAAAATCACCTGACCCAGGGCATTGTTGATTTTGTGGGCCCCGGTATGCAATAGATCCTCTCGTTTGAGATAGATTTTCGCCCCGCCACAGTGCTGGGTCAGACGCTCGGCAAAATAAAGGGGGGTCGGCCGCCCGGTGAAATCCCGGCGCATCTCCTTCAGCTCATGCTGGAAAGCGGGATCCTTTTGCGCTTTGGCAAACTCCGCCGCCAACTCCTCCAGGGGAGCCACCAGAGTCTCCGGAACATACCTCCCCCCGTACTCCCCGAAATGACCCGAGGCATCCGGCACCGCCAAGAGATCGGCTTTACGGCTCATGGAACCACCTTACCCCAAAAAGCCAGCCAATGAAACCTCCGACCTCCCCTGAAAGGTCGGCTAGGTCAGGCTCGGAGTTGTTTCAGGGCCTTGGCGGGGTCCCCATCCCGCATCAGGGTTTCCCCGATCAGAAAACAGTGAATCCCTTGTTCCACGATGTACCTCACATCGTCCTTGGTACGGATCCCGCTCTCGCTGATTCCCAAACAATCGGCCGGAATCTCCGGAGCCAGCTCCTCCGTGGTTTTTAGACTGACCTCAAAGGAGTGCAGGTTCCGGTTGTTGATCCCGATGATCTCCGCCTGAATTTCCAAAGCCCGATCCATCTCCCGCAGATCATGGACCTCCACCAGAACATCCGACTGCAACGTCCGGCCCAGTTCATACAACCTCTTTAACTCCTCATCGGTCAAGGCCGCCACAATCAGGAGGAACGCGTCCGCCCCTGAGGCCACGCTTTCGTACACCTGGGCCTCCGTCAGGATAAAGTCTTTCCGTAAGACCGGAATTTTCACCTCCCGTCTGACCTTCAAAAGATCCTCCAGGCAGCCTTGAAAATATTCCCGGTCTGTCAGGACGGAAATCGCCCCCGCCCCCCCTTGTTCGTAAAGCTTGGCCTGTGCCACCGGATTGTAGTTTCCCGCGATCGTTCCCGCCGTGGGCGAAGCCGCCTTGCATTCTGCAATCACCGTGATGACTCCGGGTTGATCCAGGCACCGGCGAAAGCCGCGAAACTCGTCCCGCTGCAAAGCCTGGCGACGCAACTCGGCCTTCTTTCCCTCCATCGCTTCCGCCTCTTTTCGTTTGTTGGCCAGAATGGCGGCCAGCTTGTCGTTCCCCGGGCTCACGCTTCATCCTCCTCAATCGGGCCTGTCCGTTTTTTCCCTTTGAGAAAAGCATTCAGAAAGGCGTCGATCTGACCGTCCAAAACCGCCTGGGTGTCACTGGTCTGCTCCCCCGTCCTCAGGTCCTTGACCATCTGGTAGGGCTGCAAAACATAGGAGCGAATCTGGTGCCCCCAACCGATCTGTCCCTTCGCCGCATAGTTCTGCTCTTGCTCGGCCTTCTTTTTGTCCAATTCAACTTGCCGGATCCGGGCGGCCAAAACCTTCATGGCGGTCGCCCGGTTCTTGATCTGCGAGCGCTCATTTTGGCACGTGACCACCAGGCCCGTGGGAAAGTGGGTGATGCGCACGGCGGAATCGGTCGTGTTGACGCCTTGCCCCCCGTGCCCTCCAGCGCGAAACACATCGACACGGATGTCCTTTTCCGGGATTTCAATTTCCTGCTCTTCGTCCGGTTCCGGCACGATTTCGGCCGAGGCAAACGAGGTCTGCCTTTTTCCCTGAGCGTTGAAAGGCGAAATCCGCACCAGACGATGCACGCCCCGCTCCGCCTTCAAATACCCGTAAGCATTTTCCCCAATGATCCGAAGCATCGCATTTTTAATGCCCGCCTCCTCTCCGGAAAGAATATCCAGCACCTCCACTTTGTAGCCCCGGCGCTCCGCCCACCTTTGGTACATTCGCATAAGAATATTGGCCCAGTCACAGGCCTCCGTCCCTCCCGCCCCGGCATTCAGACTAAGAATCGCGTTCCGGCGGTCATCAGGTTGGGAAAGAATGAATTGAACCTCGGTCTGGTCCAGCATCTCCAGCGCCTGGGCGACTTCCCTGGCATAGTCCGACTGGGCGGCTGAACTTCCATCTTCCTCGGCCAACTCCTGATGGACCGGCAAGTCACCAATCTTTTTCTCCAACTCCCCCATCAGCTCCAGTTTTTTACGGATCGCGTTGGCCTCGGCCGCAACCTTCTGCGCCTTGGTCGAATCATTCCAGAAATCGGGAGCCGACATTCGGCCCTCAAGATCCTTTAACTGGGATGCAAGTTTGGCCGGGTCAAAGAAACCTCCGTAATTCCCGCAGGCGGGAATCCACGGAGGCGAGATCGACTGTTTCGGCCGGCAAACTCATAAGGGGAAAGATTGCCCTGTCCCGCGGGCACGCTCAAGCGGCATCCCGCCGGGTCACTAAGCCCACCAGGATCAGACTAGCGGAAAGCCAGACCGGCCAATCCCCCCAGCGGGTATAAACCGTGGTCCGAGGCTCTGTCAGCTCCATCTCCCCCCGAATGAATCCGGGTTCCCGAACCGAACCTGTCTCCCCCCGCAATTCGGCTAGAATCACGCCCAAGGGACTGATCAAGGCAGTCACCCCATCGTTGGTCGCCCGAAGCAGCGGCAACCTCACCTCGATCGCCCGCATCCGTGCATTCTCCAAATGCTGTCTGGACCCCGCCGAATTTCCAAACCAAGCGTCATTTGTCAGGTTCACCAGCAGATGGGGCAGTTTTTGCGCCGCGCGGCGGACCACCTCCGGCACGGAATCCTCAAAACAGATCAAAGGAGCGATTTTGATCCCGCTTCCGTCCAATTCCAGAATTCCGACATTCTTTCCTGCGGTTAAGTCTCCGCCTGGGGGAACCAATTGGCGCAACCAGGGAAAGATGCCGGCCAATGGAACGTATTCGCCCATAATCACGAGATGGTTTTTATCGTACACCAACGGCGTTCGGCCCTCTGGACCGGTAAACAAAATGGCTGAATTAAAGGTTTCTAAACCACGAATATCCAAAGAACCCGTCAGCAGGGATCTGGCTCCCATACGCCTCGCATTTTGAATGGCTTTCTGAAATTCCGGCTCCTCCCTCCAACCCGTGCCGGCAAGACTTTCCGTCCAGACCAGCAAATCCACCGGATTCCTTCCGGCCAAGGCAATCTCCGACCCGTGGGTCAACGCCTCGGCCACCCGGGTCATCTTGGCCGATTTCCAGGGATCCTGGGGAACCGCGGGTTGAATGGCCGCGTAGGTCAAGGAACGGAAAGGAGGCGCGGGGGGACGAAAAACCGCCCGGGCTCCAAAGACCATGGTCATCCCCAACACAAAAACCCCGGCGGTGAAGTCCCAGCGCGGTCTCCATTTTTGGGCTCCCCGAATTTCCATTTCAAAACGACGGGCGGTGAGAGTCAGGGTCAAAGCCCCCATGACCACCACCCAAGAGACCAACAAAGCTCCGCCCAACTCGGCGATCTGGGTCAAGACCAACAGATTTCCCTGTGACACCCCGACCGTATTCCAGCCGAACCCGCTAAAAACCGTCCCCCGCAACCACTCCGTCACCACCCAGGCTGAGGCACCGACCACCGCATGGAAAATATTTCCGAAACTGGTCATGGGGACCGATCCGCCCCCCGCCATGCGGACCCAGACGACGAACCAAAGAGCCGGATAGATTGCCATGTAACCACAGAGCGCGATCCATCCCGCGACCGTCACCGTGGTCAGCCAACTGAAAGTCGTCAAAAAGTGAGTCGCCCCGGCAAACCAACCGAGGATGAAACTTTCACGCAGGTCGGGTTTTTGTCTTTGGCCGTAGTACGCCAGGGGAATCAAAGCCAACCATCCGGCCAAGGGCTGGCTGAAGGGGGCAAAACCCATCGTCAGGCCCAACCCGGTCAAACCGGCACAAAACCATCCGATTGTGGGAATGCCGAACATGCCCTTTTTTCGTTCCCCAGGGGGCCCGAGTCAACGCCGCTCAAGCTTGTCGGGAGAGAGCCCCTGCTCTTACCTCTAGGAATGATCCCCCATCGAGCACGTGAGGCCCTCTGGCGGTTTTTTCTCATCTGGGCGGGGGTGGGACTTCTCGCTGTCACCTTCCGCCTGACTCCTGACTGGGCGGAATCCCTTCCCCTTCCCCGGGCCTTCAATTCGTTTGTCTCTCTCTGCCTCCGCTATGGTGATTTTGTCTCCATGATTCTGGCGGCCAGCCATGTGTATTTTTCCGCCGTGGATCGGTTGGGTCTTCGTCAGGCGCGGTGGACCGCGGTGGTGATCCTGGCCTCCTCAGCGCTTTTGGAGACTTTCGGCACGCTGACCGGCATTCCCTTTGGTTCCTATCACTATACCCATGCTTTCGGGCCACGGATCGCTGGAATTCTTCCTTTGGCAATTCCCATGGCTTGGTTCGCCGTGGTGGCTGGAGCCAACCTCAGCCTCAGCCAGTATTGGCTCAACTCTTCCCGGGCCCCGGTCGCCATTGCCACCGGGGTGGTCGCTTTACTCTTCGATTTTCTTATGGAGCCATTCGCCTATGGCATCCGTGGCTACTGGCACTGGGCGGATAGCTTCGTTCCCCCGCAAAACTATTTTTCGTGGTTCATTTTCAGCTCCTTGCTGGCTTGGATCACTCCGGTTTACGCCCCCCCCGCACGGAAAGCCGACCCGCGCCCCGCCATCACACTGGGCATTATGACCGGGCTCTTTATTGCCGCGCGCATTGCCCACGGCATTTGACCCATCAGGCCGGGTCTAAGCCCGACCGCCGCGGACTTTCCACCAAATCCCCAAGCCACGCCAAAGCTTACTCCCCCAGGACAGGGAGTGCCGGCGGGAAAACACGTCGTATCCGGAAGACTCGATCGGATCCAGGATCCCCGCATAGAGCTCCCTCATCAGCCAGGTTGCCAGTTGCGGTCCCCCGGGGGGCAGTTGTCGGATTCCGGGTTCGGACAAGGCATACTGCTTGCGAGCCCGGTCCACCTGGAATTCCATAAACTCCTGCCAACGGCCAGAGCGCCTTCCCGCCAGCCACTCCTCCGTACGACCGTCGCGTCCGAAGTTATCATTGGTCCTTTGTTCGGCCCTGCCGGACGGACACGGCCATCCTATACATTCACTGGTGGTGGCGAAGGTTGGGGTCAAATTAATCTTCTCACCGCAACCC
>RGGS01000068.1 GCA_010024525.1 Verrucomicrobiota bacterium
CAGGTCGCCGCTGGGATGCTGGCTCATCATGCCGTTGCCATGCAGGCTGGCGTGGGTACCGTGCAGCTCCAGGCCGGTTGCTGCGTAGGGTGTGTTAAAGCCCTGATGGCTGGAAGCCGTGACCCCGCTGGCAAAGTGCCAAACCGACATGGCGTTGTCTTCCAGGCCATGGGCCATGCCGCTGTTGCTGACCATGGCGCAGACTTCTACCGGGTATTCGCCCAGCAAAAATGCCAGTGAATCGGCGTTGTGGACCACGATGTCCAGCACCACGCCGCCACCCGCGGTCGGGTTGTCCAGTCGCCAGCCCTGCAGATGGACCGGCAGATACACCGAATGCTGCATGCGCGCTGCGACCAGCTTGCCTAAGGTACCCGCGCGCAGGTGTTCGCGCATCACGCGGTGGGGGCCGTTGTGGCGCAGGTGGTGGTTGGTGCCCATCACCACGCCCGCTTTGCGGCAGGCTTGGACCATACGGATGGCGGCCTCCAGGCTCGTAGCCAGAGGTTTTTCGCACAGCACATGGCAACCCTGCGCAGCGGCAAACAAGGTGGATGCTTCGTGTTTCTCGTTGGTGCTGGAGATGTATACCGCGTCCACGCCGAGCGCGGGGTAGGCTTTTTCATCCGTCAAAGCGTGGGCAATCCCATGTTTGGTGGCAAAGTCTTTAGCGCGCTGCAGGTCGCCCGAGACCGCGACGAGATCTGCCGCGAACTCTCCCGCTCCCGCACGCTCCACTCCAAAAAGATCCCCACCCCGGAGATTCTTGCCGTTCTCTTTTACCCTGCCGGCTGCTTTCTCCGCATCGATGTCGTTACCGCGGCCGTTCCGGAGGCCCGCGACTTGGTCAGCTTCCTTTCCAGCCGACCGACGATCATCCAGAGAAAATCCGCCTGGGTCGCCATTCGTGCACTCTTTCTCAAACTTCGTCAGCACGGAGTTCACCACCCGGACTTGAATGCCCGAAACATTCTTTTGTCGCGGCGCGCCAAGGGTTCCTGGCAGGCGTGGCTCCTGGATGTCGACGCCGTAACAATCGGAACACCCGGGACCGTCCAAACCGACACCGCCAACCGGAACCGACTCCTGCGCTCTCTTTTCAAACGGTCCCGCCTCGGAGATTTGGGCATGGAAGAGGCTGGGGTTCGGGTCCTCTGGCGCGAACTCTTTCCCTCACGATGAAACTTCCTCCCCATCCCCGCATCGCCATCGTCCTCCTGAGTGCCGTAGGGGATGTGGTACATGCCCTGCCGGTGGTCAACGCCATCAAGCGTCATCGCCCTCAATCGAATATTACCTGGCTGCTGCAGGACGCCGGAGCGGCCTTGCTACAGGGACATCCTGCCGTGGATGAGATTCTGCTTTTTCAGCGCAAGGCCGGTGTTGCCGGATTCGTCAAAATGGCAATGGAACTCGCTGAAAGGCCTTTCGACGTGGTCCTCGATCTCCAGTGCTATTTCAAGGCCACCGTCCTGACCGCCCTGTGCCGTGCCCCCATCAAGATTGGTCTCGATCCGTCGCGAGCCCGTGAGTTCAACTGGCTGGCCAATAACCGCCATCTTCCCGCCCGACCGGTCAATCATGTGCAAGAACACTTTCTCGAGTTTCTCGACTATCTGGAAATTCCCCGGGAACCGGTCGAATGGAATCTTGGCCCTTGGCCGGAGGAACGGGATTGGCAGAAACATTTTTTCCGCACCCTTCCGCAACCGCGTGTCGCCTTGGTCGCAGGCACGAGCAATCCCCGCAAAGATTGGATTCCGGAGAACTGGGTCCGGCTGAACGATGCCCTGCAGGAACAGTTTGGCCTCACCACCGTTCTAGTGGGCGCCAAGTCCGCAAGGGAAACGGCCTTGGGACAAAAAATGGCAGCCGAGTGCCGTCATCCCCCGGTCAACGCTCTGGGCTCAGGATTGCGGCGCTTGGTAGCGCTGCTTGATGGCTGTGATCTGGTGATCTCCCCGGACACCGGCCCCCTTCACCTGGCGGGGGCTTTGGGGAAACCGGTCATCGGCCTGTATGGTTACAACAGCCCGGCCCGGGTCGGACCCTGGCCCCAGGAAACCCGTCTCCTGATCGATGCTTTTCACGATCCCGGTGAACAGCCCCAGATGACCTTTCAACACCGGTCCGGGAGAATGTCCCGAATCACCGTCGAGGATGTGCTGGCCAAGGTGGAGATCTGGAAAAAAGAATTCTTTCAAAAACGAAAGTAGATTTCCGTGGCCAAAGTCCAAAGCGAGTTGGAGGCCGGCGGATATAGCGGTACGTCCAGAATGTTCTGGTTGGAGTCAGCGGACAGGGTGGTTCCCGCACCCCAGGCCAAGCGACCCTCCCCCCGCCAGACCAACTGTTCCGTGATTTTGACCGCTAAGGTCAGAGTATAATCGTAATAATCTCCGCCGCTAAACCGGGTGGTTTTGGGGAGAACGTAGTTGCTGGTGTGCACGTACTCGGCTCTGCCGGTCAGCGTGACGGGTTCCATCAGGGTCCAGGTGGAATACAGCCCGGTGGTCACATACGTGGTCGGCGCCTCGACGCCGGGGTCCCCCGTCCCCGAACCTCCGGTCAGATCGAATGTCAGATTCCAGTCCCCCGAGGCAAAAGACGGGGACCACTGACCGATCAGATTCCAGGCATAATACAAATTCTGATCGATTGAGACCCGCGCATTGGCCCCGTGGGTTCCCCACGGGGTGATATAAAATCCCGGCTGGAGGCAGGCGTTCCCCTGAGGGTTTTGGATTTTGGCGTAGCTCATCACGCTGATCTCATCCCCGACCCCAAAACTTCCGAGGTCGTTGCTTTCTCCTGAACAATTGGCGACCCCGGCGGCAATGTCAAAGAGCGGATATGGGCTGAAAATGGCCAGCCAACCAACATTGTCCTGGGGCATGAAAGCATCGGCGATGCCAAAGGTGATGCAGGGATTGTCGGGTCGCCAAATGGTTTCATAACCAATGATCGCCTGAAACTTTCCCACCCACATTTCCATTTGGGCATCCGGAACCCAAAACTTGGCGAAGGCCTCCCCGAGATAGATAGAACTGCTGTCTGGTCCCCCGGGGGAGTTCGCGGTTCCGGCGGATGCGTAGTACGTGGCATCCTCGCCCAACATCACGCCAACCTGCAGTCCGGCCTCCAGAGAATTGCTCTTGGTCAAAGGCTTCTCCAGGCGAAGCCATAGGGCGCTAAGATTTAAATCACCTTGGGGAATCGTATCGGTCGGAAAATCCAGCGGACTCGCAGCTGACCCGGGCCCAAAGTTATAAAGGTAGGTACCATCGACATAACCGGTCAGCTTCAAGTCTGCTTCTCGGGACGGTGGAGTTTCCGCGATCTGTGCTTCCCGAACCTCCCTTTCAGGCTCCGCCTGGCTTTCGGGAGAAGCCATTTGGGCATGGGACCATCGGCCGGCGAAAAGCACCGCCAAAACCACAAGACCGAACTGGACGATCAGGGTTCTTCTTTCTACCTTCTGACCATGAGTCATATTTTACGGATCTTAGCGCTGCTCTTTTTGGCGGTCACGCTGCATGCTCAGCCGGCCACTGAAGTGAAGAGGTTTGAATCGGATACAGACTGCATGTCCAAGGAAGAAGTTGTTCGCTACATGGGTCGACGCCCCGATAACGAAATCACTCCACATCTTTGGCGTTATCTGGGTAGCTGGACCAACTCCGAGACCATGGACTCCTACAACTGTGTCGATCTCTCTTTTGGCATGCTGACGGACTCCCATAAATACGGGGTCATGCGCTACAACTGGGACGTCCAGTAACACCCCGATTTCCCGTCCTGGGGGGCTAGCGGTAGAGATCTTTCCGCAGGTGACCGCGGCAAAGACGAAATAGATAAACCAACAGCGGAAAGCTGAGCAGAGTCAATCCAGCCCCCAGGATATCTTTTCGAAAGCCCTCTCCCACCATCAGACTGATCACCTCCCACAGTACAGCCAAAAGTCCAAAGAAACCAAAGAACAAGGATAAGGGTAGGAAGATTCGCCTAAAATCCTCCGCCTCTTGCCGCCGCTTAAGGCGATTGTCCCGATGGGAAAGATTCACGGATTATGACTTACCAGCGAATCACCCAGTTTAGAATCCAAAGATTTCTGATCGCCCTTCCCAAGCCGAAAACCAACCCGTCCTATTTTTCTTTCATCACCCAAACCCCGTCCCATTTTTCCCCAGGTGGGTTTTTTTGGAAATAGTCGCAACGCTCCGTGTAAATCTTGCTCAGCTTGTCCCCGGCATGGGCCTTCAAGGCCTCCCCAAAAGCCACCTTGGCCTTGTCCCATTCCTGTTTGCGGTATTTGGCCAGACCATCCTTGAATTGATTGATGACCTCCATTTGATTGGGAAAGGTGGCATCTGTGTGGTAGTCGAGACACTCAAAGATTACCACCGGTTCAGTTTTGCCCTTCACAATCACCCGGTCGGCTTCGCGCATCCGGTAGGTGCCTTTCAGCTTCTTGACCGTCGCATCACTCACCAGCATCTTGGCTCCGTACTGTTTGCACGCCGTCTCCAACCGCGCGGCCAGATTCACCCCGTCGCCGATCACGGTGTAGTTCATCCGTTTGGGAGACCCGATGTTGCCACTGACAATCTCGTCCGTGTTGATTCCCAGCCCCATATCGATGGCCATCATGCCCCGCTCCTTGCGGGCGGCATTGAAACGATCCAACTCCTGCAACATCCCGATGCCCGCCCTCACCGAGCGATCGGCATCGTCTTCCCGGGGCAAAGGCAATCCGAAGACGGCCATAATCGCGTCTCCGATAAACTTGTCCAACATGCCCCCCTCTTTCTGCAGGCAGTCCACCATCAGGGTGAAATATTCATTGAGCAGACCTACCGTTCCCTGCGCCCCAAGACTCTCGGTCAGAGTTGTGAAGCTTCGGACATCGGAGAACAGCACGGAGGCCTCGCTGATATTCCCGCCCAAAACCTCTTTTCCCGTAGCCATCAGCTGGTCTGCGATCGCCGGATCCATGTAGCGCGCCATCGTGCCCTTCATCCGCTTTTCTTCACTGATATCCTCGATCATCAGCAGGGAACCCAAAGGTTTGTCCTTCACGCTGATCAAGGGAAGCACGCTCACGTTGGCCGAGGTCTTTTCCCCACCCCATTCCATTTCCGCATCCATCACCAGGGCGGGCTCCTTCGATTCCGCCGTGGAGCGGATCTTTTCCTCGATCCATGCATTCTTGTCAGCGAAGAACTCACTCGCCTTCTTTTTCAGGATTTCCTTGGCGTTGGTTTTTAGGATGCGATAGCCAGCCTTGTTACAGGTCTGGATCACCCCCTCTTCGTTGAGGGTTACGACGGCGTTCGACATGCTCTCCAGCATCGACTCCGAGTAGTTCTTCATGTTCTGGACGTCGTCGAAGAGCTTTGCATTCTCCAAGGCCACGGAAACTTGGGCGGTGAAGGCTTTCAGCTTGGCCTCGTCCTCATGGGTGAACGCACCCCCACGTTTGTTCAGCACCTGGGTCGCCCCGATCACCTTCCCCGCCTTGTTCACCACCGGGGTACAGAGAATGGACCGGGTAAAGAAGCCGGTCTTCTTGTCGAACCCCGGATTGAATCTCAGGTCCGCATAAGCGTGCTGGATATTGACCGTCTGGCCGGAGGTGAAGACGGCTCCCGCAATGCCCAGATGATTGGGGAAGCGGATCTGGGTGGCTCCGAGTCCCTCACCCACTTCGGTGTAGAGTTCGCCGGTCTTCTCATCGTTGATGAAAAGAGTGGAGCGCTCGGCGTGCAACAACCGGGTGATGGTGCGGATAATCTTCGCCAACAGGTTTCCCAGCTGAATCTCCCCCGAGATTTCCGACACCACCCCGAGAAATTCGGCTTCTTTTGCTTTTTCCTTCTCCGCCAGCTCCAGAAGCAAACTCCTCTGCAGGGAAACGGCCGACTGCATGGCCATCGCCTCCAGCAGCTTGAGGTCTTTGGTGGTGAAGTGGGCGGTTTTGGTCCCCTTTCGGTTTAACACCTCCACGACTCCGATCAGCTCGCCCCGCACGGTCCGGATAGGGGCGCAGGCGATCGAACGGGTGTGATACCCGGTCTGCTCATCCACGGTTTTATTGAATCTCTCGTCTTTGTAGGCGTCCTTCACCACCACCCCTTTGCCCGACTGGAAGACACTTCCGGCAATTCCGGTGTTGTTGAGAATACGGATTTCCCTTTTCAGGCCCCCGACTGTCACCCGGCTGTAGAGCTCTTGGGTCGAGGGGTCGTTGACAAAAAGCGTTCCCCTCTCCGCTCCGGTGGCCTCCGTGACCAAAGCCACCAACGTTTCCAGTTGGTCGTCCAAGGTTTGGCTATCGGCCACCTTCCGGGCTACCTCCAGCAGGATTTTGGCCTCGGCGAGGCTCAACGTGTCGATCGGGCTCTTACTTTTGGGCACGGGCTGCCTCCAGTTCTCCACGGATTCTTTGGATAGTCTTTTCCAGCTCCGCGGTCTCGTCCCGTTGGGTCCGGCGCATCAACTGCTCCGCTTCGCTATGCCGTGCCTTTTCCCTTTCCAGTTGGTCCCGCAGGGCCTGCACCGAGGATTGCAACTGACGCCCTTCCTCCGCGGATTGCGCCATCACTTTTTGCACCGCCTCTTCTCCGGCGGCTTTGCGGCGTTCCAACTCGATCCTCATTTCCGCGATGGTGGCTTTCAAGTCCCGGATTTCCGTGTGGGCCTCCGCCACGGCCTGAGCCACTTCTTGGGCAGTTCCCGCTTTCTGTTTTTCCAGGGCCTCGCGCAGGGCCCCCACC
>RGGS01000069.1 GCA_010024525.1 Verrucomicrobiota bacterium
CCCGACAATCAGCATGCCTTTCTGAATGCCTGCCACCTCGGCCGGACTTCCTTTATCGATCCCCACCACCAACAACCCCTGACGACCGGCGTAACCGGACTGCACCGACTCCTCCGGCGAAAGATCCTTCAATCCCAGACCAAACTTTTCCTTCAGCACGACCGCCGCCGAACGCTCGGGTGGAGGCGCCTTCTTTCCTTCGACGATGGCGATCGCATCCTCCACGAATCGCTTCACCCGCTCCGCCGGAATGGCAAAGCCAATACTCTCCACCGGCAGATTCTGTGCCACCGACATTTTGGCCGAACTCAATCCCACCAGATCTCCCTCGGAGTCGACCAGGGGTCCCCCACTGTTGCCCGGATTGATCGCCGCATCGGTTTGCAAAAGGCCGTCCATCGTCAGATCCCCGATCGTCAGGGTCCGGTCTTTTGCGCTGAGAATTCCCGCGCTCACGCTACTCTCATATCCCACCGGGTTTCCCAAAACCAAAACCGTCTGCCCCAGCAGGTTGGGGGAGAGCCTGTCCAAACCAAGAAACGGTAGCGGTTCGGGCGATTCAACTTTAATGAGCGCCAAATCCTGCAGGTCGTCGTCTCGGAGAAGTTTCGCCTCATAATCTTTTCCGTTGGCCAGGGTCACCCGAATCTTCAGCTTGTCGGCCCGGCTGGCCACGTGCTGATTTGTCACAATGTAGCCGTCCGGACGGACAATTAAGCCCGAACCGAGGTTTCGCACCGGTGTCTGCAGGATTCGGTTCCCGCGTGCCATCCCGCCCCCAAAGAACTGGTTCATGTAAACATCGATCGGATCCACCACCTGCTGCTCCACAATCCGCTCCGTGTAGATGTTGACCACCGCCGGCCTCACCTTCTCCACCACTTTTACCACCGGCTCGTCTTGCGGGGCCATCGCCCACACGGGCATCACCAGAAACCCCAAGGCAACAACCCGCAAAATCATCATTCTCAAAGAATAACACGGCTTTCTTTTCTCAACAACTGCACACGCCTGCTTCTTCATCTTAAATTTAATCTTCATCTAAAAAATCCCGCATCCTTTTCTCCTGTTTCCGGTTTTATCCCCATGGCTGTTTCTTATCGCCGCTGGGTTTCCAAAAATCTCCTACGGGAAGAACCCGGCCCTATCCTTGCGGAATCTGTCCTGCAGCGGGTCTGGTTCGAGCAACTCGTCCGCAATCCTCTTGCGACCCTCGCCGGCGAAAAAATCACCCTCTTCCATTCCGGCATTTGGAATCACCGGGCCGGGCCCGACTTTTTGCGCGCCTCCTTTCTAACTCCCGATGGCCAGATTCACTCCGGTGATGTCGAACTTCACCGCCACTCCTCTGATTGGAATGCCCATGCCCACTCGGCCAACCCCGCATATAAAAATGTGGTGCTTCATGTTTTTTGGCAGACGGATCCAGGTTTTTTCCCTGCTCCCCACTCCGGGATTCGCCAAATCGCCCTGGAACATCAACTCGCCGCACCCCTCACCGAACTAATCTCTCTTTTCCGGTCCTCTTCATCGGAAATCCTTGCCGGCGAAAAGCCCGGCCAATGTCATCCTCTTCTCCTGTCCCTACCCCCGGAAAAACTCAAAGAGATTCTTGAGGAAGCCGGCTGGCACCGGCTTCGTCTCCGACGCTCGCTCGCCCATGCCCGCATCGCTTCTCAGGGCTTCGAGCAAGCGACTTGGATCAGTCTGGCTGAAGGTCTCGGCTTTTCCGAGAACCGTGAATCTTTTGCCTCTTTGGCAAGGGCTGTCCCCATTCAAAAAATTTTGGCCATCCCCGATCCCGTGGACCGCGAAGCAGTCCTCTATGGTGTAGCCCACCTTCTCCCTGACCCCACCCGCTTCCCTGTTAGCCCCCAGAGCCGCCCATGGGTTATGGAGCTCTGGGAACGATGGTGGGTGCAACGCGAAATCTGGACTCCCTATATTCTTCCGCCAGATACCTGGCGCTTTGGCTCCACCCGCCCGAACAACTCCCCCTACCGGCGCCTAGCGGCCCTGTCTTTCCTTTCTCATCCCGTTGTCTGGCAGGGTATTGTAAAAACGATATACGATGGTGAAGCGCTTGTTTTTCTTAATTTTCTCCGCTCTGTCTCTCACCACTTCTGGGATCATCATTCCGGCTGGGATGGACGTGTTCTTTCTTCCTCTTCCCGCCTGATCGGCACCGACCGGGCCATCGCGCTTCTTTTTCAGGTTCTTGCACCCTTGACCGACCTTCCAGAGGCTGAACTCAGTTCCCGGATGGAAAACTGGCCTGCCGGCGGGGACGCCGGCCTGCTTCGCTCTGCCTCTATGCGACTCTTGGGTGTCCCTTTTCCCCCTCCCGATGTTCGTACCCACCTTGCCCGGGAAGGCCTGTTGCAAATCTACAAAGACTTTTGCCGGGCCAAACCATGCGTTGCATGCTCCATGCCCGAATTCCTTAAACATAGATAGGTGACCTACCAGCCTGTAGCCTTTAGCCAGCAGTCTTCTTTATCTTTATCCTAATCTTTATTCCCTCCTCCCTGAATCGCCTCATACGCCGCCCAGTCTCTCAAGTCATAATGCCACCACTCATCCGGCACCCCGGAAAAGCCGGCGGCAAACATGGCGTTCCTTAGGATCCTTGCTCGTTTCGCCATCTCCTTGGGCACATCCGAAAAATCCTCGTTCGCCTTGGCATTGAATTCATCGTGATCGCTGGGCATCTCAAAGACCTTTCCGCTCTTGTCGGCCAGGGAGAGATCGACACTTGTCCCCCTCGCATGTCGGCTGATCTTGTTGGGGGGCGTCAAAAAACGTCCGTCCGGTTGAGCCGCCCATAACGCTTTTTGCGCAGAAGCCGGCCTCCATGCATCCCAAATCACCAGTCGATAACCTTTTTCCTCCAGACTTCGGGCGACGGTGGCCAGTTTCCGGATCGTCTCTTGTCTCAACCAAGCTTTCCCATTGGGGTAGATGGGCTTGCCGGTGATGTTCCTCTCTGTGGCATATCTCATTTCCAACACCACCCCGGGGACGTTGTTGGTCGTGACCTCGACCAACCGTTCATCAGGGGTCGCACGTGATGGAAAAACAGCCACCAACAAGGATGCCATGAGCAGGGCGACAGGCTGAAGACTGAAGGCTACAGGAAATTTCAGGCTCATAAGATTCACCATACCTAACAGCCTGTAGTCTGCAGCCTACAACCCTAATTTTCTTCCCTTCAGCTTTCCGGCCCGTATATCCAAATCCATGCATAAATTTGTTCTCCCAGCCCTCTCCCTTGTTCTGCTCACCTCTCCTCTTCCCGCCTCCGATACCGCTGAAAAAGCCCGGGAGATGACCACCAACCTGGAAAAAATTGAGGCCCTGATTGATAAGACCATCAAGGAGCTGCAGGAAGCTGTCGATCAGCTCAACCGCATCTCCGCCGAGTCAGACAAGCCCCGCGATGCCTACGAGGATTTCACCGACCAGCTCAAGGACTACAAGGATGTCCAGGCCACCCTCTCGGAACGGATCGACCGGTTCCGCTCCGTCGCCGATGACCGTTTCAAAGATTGGGAAGCCGATCTGGCCAAAATGCAGGGCGACCTGAAAACCATCAGTCAGACCCGCATGGATAAGGCCAAACAGGAGTACACCGAGGTGGACAAGAAAGTCCGCGCCATCGGAGCCAAACTGACCAAGGCCGTCGACAAATTGCAGGAAGTCCAGACCTACTTCACCACGGAGCTGAACGCCGCTTCCATTCAGGCCGCCAGCAAGGTAACTGATGCCGCCAAAAAATCGGCGGAGGAGGTCACCCAGGCCTTGCAGGAGATGAAAGCCGACTATACCAAGCTCAAGACGGACACCTCGGAAACCAAGTCGAAGGAATAAGAGGCTTTTAGGAGATTAGTTTTTAGTGATGGAGGAAGATTCAAACCCCTCAACGACCCTCCATCACTAACGCCTAAATAGCTAAAGAGCTCACTAACAGCCTTTAGTCTGTAGCCTACAGACTCTCCACAACTTCATCTTAATCTTACACTGAATCTAAAGTTACGGAATCCACCGCAACCGGTAGAACCGGGAGGCTCCGGCCGCAGGATCCTCCACCACGAGCCTGCCATCGGATTGAGAGGTCACACTGCTCTGGATCACCGCCCAGGTGGTCAGATCACTGCTGGCAATCACCTCGAAGGACATTCCCGGCATGACTCCAAACGTCACCACCTTGCCTCCTCCAACCCGGTCCTGGACTCTCTCCACCTTCACGCTGACGGTATAGTCCGGCGTGACGAGCGATAGGGTCACCGTGGCCGTGGCTGTTTTGGTTCCGTTGGAAACCACGTAGGTAAAAGTGTCCACGGCCGGCGAGGAAATACCGGTCGGAGGTTGATAGATCACCCATGATCCTTTCGTGCGGACAACCCCTCCCAAGGAACTGCTGGTTGCCACTTGGGTGATGGTTAGCGACCGTGTGTCGGCTGAATTCGCGGAAGGCCGATCATTGGACAGCAGCTGGGCAAAGGAAAACTTGGTGGTCATTTCCGGTCTTGGGGAAGCCGTGAAGGAATCTGCACCCGCCACCGGCAAATCCGTGTCCAAAACCTGTAAGCTCCGGTCGACATTGGAGGCTGGTTCATAGTTTTCGTTCCCCGCCTGCTGGGCGGTAACCGTCACCGATCCAGGCCCCACGATGTTCAGGGTGTTGCCAGTCACCGTGGCCACCGAGGAAGACGAACTCACGAACGTGACCGGCAGGCCTGAGGCGGAAGTTGCCAAGAGGCTAAGGCTTCCAACACTGCTCAGCACGGAATTGGTCAGGGCAAAACTGATGGATTGAGATGCCTTGGTGATATCCACCGCCACTCCGGTCGGTTGGGCCAACTCATAGTTGCGGGCATCGACACCACTGATCGCGTATCCTGCGACCGTCACCGGCTTGTTGGTTCCAGCCGTGGCCGTGGTCACGTTACCTATCGGACTTCCACCCAGATTGACCATGTCTCCGCTGACCAAGCCAACCAAAGAACCGCCGCTCACGACCACGTTGGTCGTGCCATCATAGGTCCGGCTGGTTGCGGACGCTCCCGCAACCGTCAACCCCTTCGCCGTGATGGAGAAGTCAAGTGTCTGCAAGCCGCTGTAATTGCCATCACTGGTGGTTGCACTCACCGTATAATCACCCACTTGGCTGGGTGCGGCCGCGTTGCTGTAGGTTGTTCCATTTCTCCCAGTGTAATTCAGCACCAGGCTGCTGGGACCCGTGGCGCTGGCAGTAAAGACCTTGGCCGAGCGGTCGTAAACCAGGTTTGCCGGAGAGGTGAAAGTCACCGTGGGCAAACTGGCCGCAGTGATATCAGCTTTCAGGTCTGTGGGATAACTTAACTGATAGTTGCCCGATTTCGGGCCCGACAGGGTACCGCCGGACACGGTAATGGGCTTGTTGGGTCCGGCATTGGCATCCGCAAACTCAAAGGTCAGGGATCCGATCAAAGCCACATCGAGTGATCCATCCCCGGCTACCCGGCCACTCAACCCGGCCAAACCGGTCACATCTGCCGCACGGGTTCCATCATACACTTTGTTTTTCCCGCTTACCCCCGTCACTGTCACACTCGCCCTGTTCACCGTCACACTCACGCTCGTTGTTGCCGTGTTGTAATTGGTCGCATCTGCCGGCGTGAATGTCACTCCTTGGCTCGCCGTGCCCGCATTCGGGGCCGTCGAGGGACTCGTGAACCCAAAGCTTCCCAACGTACTCACCGTTCCCCCACTCAACACGCTGGCCGCCAGTGTTTGTCCATAGCTGATCGCACTGGCTGTAGGAGCCACGCTAATGATTGGCGTTGCCTTGGCGATCACCAGATTGTTGGTTGTGCTGCCGGTGTAGTTGGCATCCGTCACGCTCGCTATCACCGTATAACTTCCTGCGTTGGTCGGGGGATTCGTCGACCCGTCGTACGTCACGCTCGTCCCCAGGGCGCTCGGCGCGGTCAACACCGTCACGCTCTTGGCCGAGCCGTCATACGTCTGACTTAACCCACTCAAACTGACAGAAGCTGAAGCTGGATTCACCGCCACACTCACACTCACCGTTACCGGATTGTAGTTGGCCGTATCCGAGGGCGTGAACGTCACCTCTTGGCTATCCGTCCCTGCATTGGGTGTCGCTGACGGCGTGGTGAACGCAAAGCTTCCCGCCGTACTCACCGTTCCCCCACTCAACACGCTGGCCGCCAGTGTTTGCCCATAGGTGATGGCACTGGCCGTCGGCACCGCACTGATGGTCGGCGTGGCCTTGATCACTGTCAGGGAGGCAATACTGCTTGTCACCGAGCCATAGGGGTTGGAGACCGCCACGCGGTAGCTCCCCGCCCGGTCCACTTTCAAACCGGAAAGATTCAGGATGTTATTGGTTTCCCCGGATAGCTCGATCCCGTCCTTGGTCCACTGGTAAGTCACCCCCACGGCGTCACCCGACGGGTTGGCGGCGCTCACGGAGAAAGTCACGCTTCCATCCACCGTTCCGTTGGTGGAAAGCGGCGCCTGACTGATCGCGGGAATGGGTTCCGCGATGAAGGTCAGCTGGATCGACCCATTGCTACCCACGGGGCTGCCACCCTGAATGCTGCTGGAGGAAACAACATTGGTGTTCACCCAGCTGGTTCCCCCCCCGCCGTTGAAACCCACACCTCCGCCGAGACCTCCGTAATAACCGCCTCCTCCTCCGCCCCCGTCCCCATTACTTCCGTTGAGGAACGTTCCGTTGTT
>RGGS01000070.1 GCA_010024525.1 Verrucomicrobiota bacterium
CTCCGCAAAAAATCCCTGGCTTAGGGTGATGCTGCTCCCGCTGATTCCGGTGGAAAAATTACTGCTGTTGGTCGCGTTGCCGCTGGTGCCGTTCAGAACCGAGGTCTGGGCAAAACCCGTCCCCGCCACCAAAAGAAAAACTAGCCAAAGAAAAAAGTACACCGAGTTTAGACCTCAGGGTTTCTCTGAATCCTGCCCCTCAATCCGTCTTCTTCCGCCTCCGTCTCAAGGCCAGCAGTCCGATCGTTCCCGCGATCAACAAAGCGGCGGAAGAGGGCTCCGGCACGGCGGAGGCGGAAAGCGTAACCGAACCCGTCGATCCGCCCCCGGTCCTCCATCCCGTACCCATGTCTGTATTCACGGAGCGCAACAAGAGTGCCACCTTGCTGGGATCGCTGCTGACCACCGAGTAGGAGAAGCTCGAGTTGCCGAGCACAATCAAATTGGCGGAACTCAGGTTAAATCCGACGCTCCAGTTGATGAAACCCGATCCCGTGGGCGTAGAGACGGTCGTAGCAGCGACGTCGGAACCGATTTGCGCGCCGCTGGCATCAAAAACCTTCAGGGAAAAAGCGGAGGTTCTCGGATCATACCCGTCGGCAAAATTGGCACTACGGAACATGTTCAGATCCAGGGAGTCCAGTTTCCAGTTAGGGGAGGCAGCAGCTGTAAAAACCTGGAACCGGGTGCTGTTGACCGCAAAAAGCGTGGAGTCATGCCCGGTGGTTGGCACAGTCAGTACCACCGCAGCCCGCGATTTCCACCCGGCCACTACGGAGAGTAGGATCACCAGCCCCAGCATTTTTTTCATGATTTTTTTTGCCTCCTACACAGAAAAAGAGTCACCCCAGCAAGCCCCAGTAGGGCCGCAGAGTCAGGCTCCGGCACGGCCGACAACCGCACATTGTCGATGTCGACTTCAAATTGGGGATTGCCGGGATTGTCGATTTCCTGAAAGCGCACGATTAACGCCTGCCCCACCAGCCCCGCATCGGCCGCCGAGTACGTGTAGGTGGTAAAATAATCCAGAAAGGTCCCACGAGAACCCGAGGGTTCCGGGGCCACATCCCGGGTGGTCAGAACCGTGCTTCCCGCCAGCAAACTCATGCGAAGCGTGTTGTTGAAGTTGGAATTGCGGGTTCCACGAGCCACGGTCAGCGTGTAATCCGTGTTGGCGGCAAAAGTCGCGGCCAGCGTCTGCTGGATCCCCTGACCGCTGGAGGATGAACCAAAATAAAACACATTGGGTCCAGCCATCGTTCCGGTGACTCCAGGAGTCCCGGAAACGCCGCTGACATAGCCGCCGGCGTCATTGACGGGGTTAAAATAACCAAAAAAACTTCCACCCGGCGCGGCTCCGGGCATCGCCACCCATCCCGTGGGAATCACCCCAGGACTGAAGGAACCGTCCCCCACCCCCCCGGTCTCAAAATCATAATTCGCGATGGTGAGGGTCGCAGCCCAGCCAGAGGCACCAAGTGCCAAGAGGATCGCCAGCATCGGCAAGGTCCTCTTCATTTACGGTTCCTCCTGCTTAACAAAGTTGCCAACCCGATCAACATCAGCGCCCCCGAACTCGGCTCCGGCACGCTGCCCGTGTTGATCTGCGCCACATCGGTGACGGTGGTCTGCGTCCCCGTATCGTTCACGTTATACTGGGCCACGGCCGTTCCCGGCAACGTCGCCTCGTCACCAGCAAGCGTGCCGTAGGCGGGATCCCGCAAGGTCCAGTTGTCGGACTCGAAATTCGATCCCCGGGCGACGATTTTGTCGATTTGCGCCCCGCTCTGCACAAAAAAGTTGATGAAAGCGTACTTTTCCGCGCTATTTCCGCCACGATTGGAGCCGGTGTTTGGATTCCCATTGTAACTCGAACTAAGCCCGTTCATGACCGAGGAGGTGAAGGTAAAGATCTTGGTCGCGCCACTATAGAAATCCAAAACATTTCCGGAGTCCCCGGCCGACCACCACATGCCAAAATAAGAAACTCCGGTGCTCAAGTTCAGGGTCGTCTGCGTGCTGTCGTTCGCAAAGGTGTAGTTGGAGTTGTTGGCACCACCGTAGACATCGACCGGATTGACCTTCACGCTGGTGAAGGTTCCCGTACCTCCCCAACCCGTCCAACTGACGTTGGCTTTCACCCCCGTTCCAATCGAATTAAAATCATAGGTAAAGCTGCTCAAAACCGGGGAAGTCATGACCCCGGCAGCCTCATAGGTCACCACCATGCTGGAGGCCGCCCCCACCGGCATGGAGGCCATCAGCAAGCAAAACAAGATAGGCAAAAGAGCATGCATGGTTAATTCTGTGAAGAGTGCTTAGATATACAATTAGAAGGCGTTTGCATTTTTTCAAGTAGTTCGATCTTCACCATATCCATTACCCATCATGGCTTTACAGATTTCCATGGCCCGGTGATGTCCTTGGCTGACCATTTTTCTGGCCCATCAACCGGATTGCGACCTAAGCCCTTCACAGCTATTACAACTTCCCCATGAAAACTTTCGCCCTGGTCTTCCTATTGCCGGTGCTCTTGTTCATCGCGTCGGGCAAGTCTCCAGCCGAGACCGTGCAAAAAGGAACGCTCCACCCACAGGAGCAACCACCCGCCACGGCCCAAATCGTCAAAATCGGTTTTTACCCCGTCTCGGTCCATCAGTTGGATATCGCCAACAGCACCTACTACATCGACACCTATGTCTGGCTCCGTTGGAAGGGGGATATCGATCCGACCAAAACCATCGAATTCGTCAACATGGTCGAGGACTGGGCGCGGCAACTCTCCTTTCTGCTTCCGAAACCTAAGCGGGAAGCAGACGGCTCTTTCTACCAAATCATGCGGTTGGAAGGTCGCTTCAACCAGCCCTTCTCCCTCTCGGACTTTCCACTGGACCAGCAACGGCTCAGCATCAAGGTGGAGGACCAAACCTACGGCATCGACCGGTTGGCCTTTGTCATCGACACAAAAGACAGCGGTGTGGGTGACCTCGTGCGAATCCCGGGCTGGAACCTCGAGGGCTGGAAAGCCGAGACCTTTGCCCACGACTACCAGACCGACTTTGGCGACAAGGACACACCCCAGGTCTACTCCATGGCTCGCTTTAGCATCGAAATCTCCCGACCCGTCAGCTTCTTCTTTTGGAAGCTGCTCCTTCCCCTGTTCATGGTCATTATCGCGGCCATCGCGGCCCTTTTGATTCGGCCCCAACTGCTCGGAGAACGGGCGGCCTTACCCGCGGCCGCACTTCTTTCCGCCATCTTTCTGCAGAAAAGCTACTCCGACTCCCTGCCCGACCTCGGTTACCTCGTCCTGATGGACCAAATCTACCTGATCGCCTACCCACTGATCATTCTTACGCTCATCCGGGTGATCTACGCCTACCTGCAGGTTGAGGACGCCAAAATTACCCAGGTTCGCGCGGTTCACCGGACCGATCTCCGGCTCCTAGCCCTCTTTCTGGCCATTTTCGTCGTCGGCGTCGCCCTGATCGTTGCCCTGCGCTAAAATTTAGAACTTAAGGGTTGGTAGGGACGGCTACCCTTAGCCGTCCATGCTCATGGTTGTTAGTCTGCGGTTCAATCAACCGCCTAAACGCGTCGGGGGGCGCGTCCCTACCGACTCTCCTGCCCCTTCCCCGCTTTCTTTCGAATATCCTCAAACATCTTGATCAACTCCTCCCGCATCTGTTTGCGGCCCACGCTATGCTTGGTCTCCTGCATAAAACCGGCCACCTGGTCGGTCGAGGTGCGATTCACGTAATAAATGAGCGTGCCCTCCGCCACCTGACCACACCCAGCCCCCGTCAGCATGCTGTTGTAAGTGCGGCTGACGAAGTACTGCCGGTCCATAAAAATGACCCCGTGCTGCATGGGGTAAGTCATCCGATGGGAAAGGATAAAGGCTGGTTTGTCCTCCACCTTCTGCTGAGACCAGAAAAATTCATGAACCATGCCGGACGCGGGCCCTCCAGGGAAATCCCGGAAAGCCCGAAAGGCATCCGGAGCCGCGTTTTGCAGGATCGGGCTGGCGAGCATGGAGTTCAGGAGTTCGTCCCCCGGCTCGGAAAATTTTCCGCCTCCCCGGTCGTAGGGGGCCACCGCACCGATGCCGGCCTGACGATAAGCCTGGAAACGCTGGGTTAGGATCTCTCCGATCACTTTCGCCGCCACGGTCGGGGCCTGGCTATCGTCCTTCACGGTTTTTTTGGCGGCCTTCAACTTGGCGTATTCATCGCTATGGAAGTTGAAATCCGAGCCCGGCTCGGCGTTGAGATAATCCATGGCCTCATCGGCCGTAAGCTTGACGCCTTCGATCTTGGGAGACTCGGCCGAAAGCTGGCCGGAGGCGGAGAAAGTCGGATCCCGACCCATCAGATTATCGGCCGTGATGAACTCCTTGAGCTGATCCGGAGAAGCCTTCACCAGCATGACCAACCGGACGGCCAGTTCCTTGTCAGTGGCATCGTTGACCTCCGGGGCGACGATCTCCCCGCTCTTGATTTTGGCCGCCATAGGTGCCGGCAACTTGAGATGCTCCATCGCCTGGAGGATGTCCGGCTTGTCGGTTGCGGTGCCGGCCGCCGGATTTGTCCCTTGGGCGCAAACCAGGTTCATGATCAGGCAAAAGAAAAAGCCGCAGGACAAACTTCGTTTCATGATCACCAATCGTTGGAAGACAATCGAGCGCGGGGGCGCGAATCAGTACGTCCAGCCAAACAGCTTCCACCCATCGTTCGGGCGTTGCGAACCGTCGGGAGAGTCCATCATGTTATTGCTGAAAGTCGGTGCCGTGCCCCTCTCTTGAATCACCTCCTGGTACGGAGGCTTGTTGGGGCTCGCCGGATTAATCGAATCCCAGCCGCGATTGGCCATGACCACAAACATTCCCACGTCCGGACTGTTGTCCTCATCCTTGATCACACTTCTCGCCTGCTCCTCCTCAGGATTCGCCACCGCCCTCTGGACCTGATCGTTGCCTTTCGAACTCGAGGAGGACGAAGTCGAGCCACCTGAATTGACCGTACGCGCTCCGTCCAACGGACTTTTCTTGGCGGGCACCTGCTTCACCGCTCCGCCGGCTGTCGCATCATTGGTCTGCGCCTGCACCACCCCGAGAAAGGGAAGCAGGGCCACCACAAAGGCTCCTAAAAACCTCATGACTGGATCTTAACCGCCGTTTTTTCAGGGTCAAACCGCCCTTCCCTCGACAAATGACCTCCGCGAGGCACGATTTTGAAGTGCGGATCCTCGCTCTCGACCCCTCTCTCCGGGCCACCGGGTATGCCGTTCTCGAAGGCACGGCCGAAAAACCTGTCGTTCTGGCCTCCGGTACCATCAAAAATCCGGCCTCCCGCCTCTCCCACGAATGCCTCATCGAAATTCACGACCGCCTGCACGACCTCATCCAACAATATTCCCCCAAGGCCCTCGCCATCGAACTTATCATCTACGTCCAAAACACCCGTACCGCCGTTATCCTGGGTGCCGCCCGGGGCGCAGCCCTTCTCGCCGCCGCACGGGGCGGCCTCACCATCCACGAATACCCTCCGAAGCTGGTCAAAAAATCCGCCACCGGCAAAGGCGCCGCCAAAAAAGAGCAGGTCGCCTTCATGACCCGCGCCCTCTTCGGGCTTCGCCACAATCCCGCACCGGACGAGGCGGACGCCCTCGCCGTCGGACTCACCCACCTCCGCCGCTCCGCCTTTTCCTCGCGGCTGGTTTCGGCAGACTCCTGAGATGATCGCTTTTCTCGAAGGCACCCTAGACGAGGCCTGGCCCACGCGCGCCGTCATCAACTGCCACGGCCTGGGCTATGAGGTTCTCATCCCGGTCACGACCTACGACCGCCTCCCCGCGCCCCAGGAAAAAGTCCGGCTCCTCACCCATCTCGTGGTCCGGGAGGTTGACCATACGCTCTACGGCTTCTTTACTCCCGGGGAACGCGATCTTTTCCGCCTCCTGCTTCATCACGTTTCCGGAGTCGGCCCCAAAACCGCCCTCTCCATTCTCGCCAGCACCACCCCCGCCACCGTCCGCGATGCCGTGGCCACGGGTGACACCACTACCCTGGCCAAACTCAAGGGCCTCGGAAAAAAGACGGCAGAAAGAATCGTCCTCGAACTTCGCGATAAACTCCCCGCCCTCGACGCCCTCGCGGGAGGCGCTCCCTCCAAGAGATCCCCCACTCCGCTGGCGGGAAATTCCCAGGACGCCCTCCTTGCCCTCCTCGCCCTTGGATACAAATCGGCCGAAGCGCAAAAAGCCCTCGCCGGTCTCGACCCCTCTCTCCCCTCCGGCGACCTCGTCCGGGAAGCCCTGCGCAAACTCGGATAGATTCTTCGCCGGTAGGGCAGAATTCCTGCACGTAGTGCAATTCCAAATTGCCGGAGGCAGATACCAGAATGGGCGAGGGTAGGTCTTAGGGGGCCAATCGATGACCCTGCCGCAACCAATCTTCACCCTCATCTCTCTTGTTGGATTTCTCCTCTTCACCACTCACCTCTTTGAACTAAAGTAATTTTTCCCGTGAGTCCGATCACCAACCTTGCCGGTTACCGCTTCATCCCTGTCGAGGAACCGGAAAAATGGAAGAGCCAGCTTTTACCCCTTTGCCGCGAACTCGGCCTCAAGGGAACCATTCTCCTCGCAACCGAAGGCATCAACTTTTTTCTCGCCGGGACCCGCCCCCAATTGGATCCCGTGCTTGCCATCCTTCGCTCCA
>RGGS01000008.1 GCA_010024525.1 Verrucomicrobiota bacterium
AATTTCAGTTACGTCATCAACACACTCGGAGGTTCAGTTTCGACAGCCTCACTTGAGTGGAGAAGAAACAACACAGGATCGTGGACAGTCCTCACAAATAACACTGCTGCTACGTCTTTCACACACAATTTAGTCGACTCAAACTTCAATACACAACCTTTCAACTACAGGTATGTCGTGGTCGACAGCGCTGGTGCAACAGCGACAGCCTCTTTGAACATAACACCACAGGGATACGCTGCGCCCACCATGTCCCTCAGCGTCGTCAAGACGACTTCGACGGGCATATCAGCAGAGTCGAACATCAAGAGGGAGAAGGGCAATGTTGGATCGACGTTGTCAGGAACAATAACGAGAAATAGGACGAATGTTGCTATGACAAGTTATTCTGTCCAATATTCTACAAATGGCTCCACGTGGACAGACGTACCAGGATTGTCTGCAGTTTCCATTACAGGCAATCCAAGTTCTGTCAGCATACCTTCGACGACTCACAACGACGCTCTTCTCAAATCATCGAATTCGATCTACTACAGGATAGTAGTCACCGATGCATTCACGACGACAGCATCAGGATCTACGACGATATCTTTCTATAACGCAATATTCTATGGGCCTGCTGCGTCTGATCCTGTCGACTCAAACGGAGTAAGATCACTCGGTACCAAAGTGTTTACAGTAGACCTTGCGAATCCTTTCAACCTCAACACAGGCATTGCTCAAAGGATATTCACTGCTGCTTTTCCTACGAACACAATAACTAATGTCACCGACCTCGACGCACTCAATGCAAACATCACGAATTCTTACATTCTGTCGACATTCAACGTCGACGACGGAGGAGGAACTGGGACTTCATACAAGGTCTACACGATGACAAACGCAATTCCGTATTCAGATAATCACCGTCATCAGATCACGAGAGTATAAGTAGAGCCACATGCCTTTAGTACCAGGACTTCAGCTTCCATTCGGAGTACAACCGGTCAACCCTGTCGCGGTCGACTCGTGGTCTGGACCTTACACGGGCAGCCCAGACACCCTCCAGGCAGCAATTGATGCAGCCAATGCTGCAATTCCTTCTGCAGTCAGATTCAAGTCGATGGAAGTTCGACTTGTCGTCGAAGGAGTTTCTCGAAAGTTCTGGTACAGAGACGGAATTTTAGACACCGACCTCGTCGAATTCGTTGGAGGCACAGGTTCCGGGTTGGCCAAAATTCAGCAACTCGACCTTCTGCCTGCAGTAGGTGCCACCTTCAAGCTCACCGAGGGTGTCAACCTCCGTCTTGCCTGGTCCCAGACTCTTGCCCGCCCCTCTTTTAAGGAAATGGGCCCGGTACTCACCAAGGATTTTACGGATGACCAGTATTTTCTGGGGAATCCCAACTTGCAGCTTTCCAAGGCCAATAACTATGATTTCCGTGCCGAGTGGTTTCCCCGTGCCGGGGAGGTGGTGGCCGCCAGTCTTTTCTACAAGGATATTCAAGCTCCGATGGAGCAGACGAGTTTTGAGACGGGCGGGGATGTCTACTTTCGTTACGAAAACTTCCCCACCGCCACGGTTTACGGGTTGGAGGTGGAGGCCCGTAAGCGGCTCGATCAAGTGGCCTCTTGGTTAAAAAGGTTCACGGTCTCATTTAATTTTAGCCAAATCCAGAGTCAGGTCACCATGCCCGCCGCCACCGTGGCCGAACGTGCGGCCGTGGGTCTCACCGGCAACACCCGCCCCCTGCAAGGTCAGCCCAACTATCTCATCAATGCCGGGCTGAATTATGACGATGAGGAAAACAAGTTCTACGCCGGACTGTTTTACAATGTGACCGGTCCCTTTCTTTACGCCGTGGGCACCAAGCCCGCAGGAACCCTCTTTCTGCTTCCCGATATTTACGAGCAGCCCGCCCCATCTCTGGATTTCAACCTAACGCAAGGTCTCACCGATAACTGGAAAATTACCTTTCGGGGGAAAAATCTTCTGAATCCCGTTTTTCAGAGAACCCAAAACTTTCAGGGAACCGAGTACACGTACTCTTCCTATACCAAAGGCTGGGACCTTAGCCTCAATGCCGCATATAGCTTTTGAGGTGGAGGCGATCGAATGATTCGCTCGTGGGGCGCAACTCGCCAGCCACGACGCCCCAACCTCTGAACCTCAACTTAGCTCACTTAAATTTTACCCGAACCTGAGCTTAAGCCAAATCTCCCCCCCATATCCACGATTCTTAACCCTTGACCCACCCCACCACCCCAGATTTGTGAAAATCCGGCGAGCGTAATTTGCGAACGCTTGGAGCTATTCCGCACCCCCGTTGATCCGGCTCAGTTGCCGGTAGGCTTCCGGTAACTCGCCACGCAGCTTATCCAATCGGCGCCTCAGATCCGGCTCCGGAACCTGATTCACGGCCGCATGGGAAAGCAATACTTGGACTGCTCCGATCGCCCGCGACCTCGGATTGGGGTTTTTCTCCGCCAAACTCAACGCCCGCGACCATAATTCCCTGGCTTGATCGTGGTTTCCTGCCTGCCAAGCCCCTTTGGCCAGGGACGCAAACGCGTCCATCTGAAAATATTCATCCATCACCGGCATGGGAAAGGGATTCCCCGGATCCCGCCGACTAATCTCCTCGACCCGGTCCGCCACCATTTGCTTCGCCGCGGCCGGATTTTCCAAGCCGGCGCGTACCACCACCGCATCAGCGTAGGCCAAATCCAGGAACTCCAAGCGCGGGTTCAGCTTGCGAATTCTCTCCATCCCCTCGTCATAGGAACGTTGGGCGTCTCCTCTCAGCCCCAACTCCCATTGCATTCTGGCCAAACGCATCCAGTAAACCGGCGGAGGAAAGCTTGGAAACCGGGTGGCTGGCATTGGTTCCGATCAGCACCGGTGCTCCGTTAACCGTCAATGGACTTTCCCCCAGCTGAATGAGCTGTTCTAAAGCACGCGCCCCCTCCGGGCTGGACATTCCCTTGGCCATTTCCCGTGCCGCTTCATCATTTCCGGAGGCCATGGCCGCCCGCACCAGTCGGGCTATGATCGTGTCCTGCTCCACTTTCAGATTCACCCGATACACATCCGTGGGTGCCGGAAACAGTTTGGCCGCCTCCCCTAATTTCCCTTGAGATACCAGGATGGTGGCAATTTCAGCCCAGGATGTCCCTCTTTTATAGTTGGGAATCGAAAGTGCCAACTCTTGGGCGAGGCTCACCTGCCCCGATTCGGCCAAAGCCTTGACCGTGGCTTCGCGAGATTCCGCCATCCGTTCCTCATCTCCGCGCACCAGCTCCTGCCAGCTGTAAGCTTCACGACTTAGAGCGACTTGCGGACTACGAGGGGAACAGGAGATAAGTCCCAAGGACAACAACCACCAAATATGCAAACGCCACAACATCGTGAGAGATGAATTGATCAAAGCGAAAGGGGGAGGCTTTGTTGCAAAGCCTCCCCCCCGCTTAATAAGAATCAACCAAGGATTATAGAGCAATCACCCGGAAAAATAGGGGTGCCGAGCTGACCGAGGCGGGTATTGCCGAAAACGTTGTGGCACTCGTCGTGCGCTTTCCAAGATCAAACCCCGTCGGCGTACCAGAGTAAGGAGCGGGGGAACTGGCGCTGGCAGATAATCCCGTTGTCACGGTGTAGCTGGTGGTAGAGCCACCACCGGTAACCGTTGCCAGCGGACGGTAGAACGTATTGTCCACCGAGGCCTCAATGCTGTACTGAACGCCAGTCGCGGCATTAAAGGTAAGCACTGGTTGCCCGCTGCCGTTCACGGAAATCACAACCGCAGGAGCATCCTGCTTGGCACCCACCGCACCGCTGAAGACGCCAGAGCGCTCCAACATCGTCCATCCGCGGGCCCAGTTGTTATCCCTGAAAGCACCAATAAAGTCTGCGTTCGGATTCAGGTTTCCACGTGTGGGTAATGCAACCGTGGCCTGAACCGAGGATTTGTTTGGCAACAAATCGAGGCATCCTTGGGCGATCCGGGTATTCACCGGCACGGTGTATCCGGGGTTCAGGTTGAATGAGTTACCCGTGGTGGAGTCCGTGGTGGCCCCAGTGGTGCTAAACGTCACCCCACTCCCGATGAGCGAATTGACCGCATTGTTAGAGTTAACTTGGATTACGGCAGTGGATTTTTGTGTGCGCTCACTATTTGCGATAGTCCCTGTGGGCATCACGTTCGACTTGCTAGCTACCCACCAGTTGGCATCGGCGCCGGTGGCCGACTGAAAATCAGCCAACGTGGCGTATTTTCCTGTGGTCCAACCACTGCTGTCTGCTGCACCTGTAGCGAGGGTTGTACGGGCCAGACCACAGCGAAACCAGGCACAATTTCGGAACAACAAGTCAGGTTCGCCGGGCCCAGTGCTCTGCGGCGTGACCAAATCTGCCGCCACACCTGAATTATCCCAACCACCACTGGTGCGTGTATTTTGCAGGTGCCAGATCGTGTCGGTCTGGTTCGAAGTCACGTCACTGGTTGCGGACTGAGCGGCGATCACCGGCCCAGCTTGCGGAATATCCATGTAGAGGGCATTCCAGATCTTGCCACTGGCATTATCCCGAAAGTTCGGTCCGTCCAGCGGTATACCAGCGACGCCTCCGAGCGGACGGACCCAACCGCAAGGGCCGTACCCACGGCCGATGGCCGTCAGGTTTGCATGAGTGAAGACGGATAGGGGTGCCCCGGGTCCTGCAGTATAGTTCACATTCTCAGGCCCATCGTTTTCACCCAGCTGATCCCCCGCATTTTCCACGCGTTTGCCGCTGGCCCCGGTGCCAGAGGAAGCCGGATTCACCAAGGTGTTGTTGCCTGCGACATCAACCGAATTCTGAATTTGCAACAGGAACTGGTTTACTCCGCAATACCCCTGATCTGTGTCAAAACCGTCGTCACCGCTAAAAGCTCCGATGGCATACTTGAGGCCGACGCAACCCCCAAAGAATTCATGATCATCATCTGCATTTCCGAAGGATTCGATGAATTCACCGACCGTGCGCTGTCCGGTGCCGCACCAAGTGAAGCCGTTTAACTCCCTGCTAGAGGCAATGACATATCCACCGAAACGGGTTTGGACAAAGCGAAGGGTGCCGGAGCTGTCCAGATCATCGTCACCACCGTACCAAGTGTAACCGGTAAACCCGGCCATGCCTTCAATCTGCTCGGTGCCGGATGCCCCGGTGTAACCAGGCGTGGTGGAACCACCACCTGTCCCATCCGCTTGGAGCGCAGTGCGGGCATTGTTCACTGAAGTCGTGGTCTCCATTCTGGCAGCCACATTGGCTCTGCCTGCCGTGGCAATACCCCCATATTTTGCATCCAACGAAAAAATATTGCCTGATACACTCGGATCGGTGCTGTAAGAACGGACACCGGAGACTGGCAGATCATCCTTGAGGCTGTATTCACCGCTACCCACGGAACCGGAGGTGACATTCCCAGAGGTAGTATAATCCTTGTATACTTTTTGGTTGCCCTCGGTCTTGCTGGCACCTGAGACCCCGAGGTTTTCCACGGCGGGAATCGTGCTGTTACCCCCCGGAACGTTAGGGTCGTCCATCGTGGTGAAGATAATCGGGGCCTCCGAGGTCCCAGCGGCGATGATACGGGCGCCGCGATGAGCCAACAGTGCACCCGGGTCGGAAGGATTCAGGCCGCTCGTGGAATCAACCGTGGGGAACTCACAGCGGATGAGAGTGCCAGGTTCAATCGTCACCGTGACCCCAGCCTTGATGATGGTATTTTTTGAGAGAATGTAGACTTTGTCACGAGTCCACCGCTGATCCTTGGCGATCAAGGTGGCATTGACGTTCACTCCGTTTGTGGCCCCAGAGGAGGTCGTTTCGACTAAGCCACCGCCCAAGTTAGAGACATCGACGAAGTTGGCGGCTTGCGTCGCGTGGGCCAATCCGAGGGCGGCCAGAATGGAAAGGAGGAGGTTGTTTTTCATGGTTATTGTATTCCTAGGTTGAGGTTGGATTTCCTTGTGAGTCAGGCATTGATCGCGCGAAACCGACGAAGGGCAAGTATCCCCATGGTTCCGAGCAGTAGCAGCGCAGCTGAAGAGGGTTCAGGCACGGTAGAGGTTGAGAGGGTGCCATAGGTCCCGGTGTTGGCATCTGCCACACCGTAAACGGCCGTCACCGGGGCATCAGCCCCGAGAGTAATGTAGTCATACACCCCAAATGGATAGCTACCTGTGTCAATCGGATTTCCCCAGTTGAAGCCCAGGTCAAAAAGACCGATTTCCTGAACTGTCGACCCGACGGAGTAGGTGACAAAGGCCAGCGCACGATTGTCCAACGTGTTGCTGTAAATGCTAGTTAGAGCCGAACCTTGATAGGTAGGCAACGCAGTATTGGCTCCATAGTAGCGGTAGAACGAGTCGCTGTCGGTGATGGCAGAACCCTGCACCGTACCCCAATTGAGCAGGGTTCGGGAGTTATTTCCGTACCATGTGGCAAAGCCGCTGGCCCCATCGGCACTGGAATCCTTGGTTAGGAGAGAGGCCAGTCCCCCGTTGAGGGAACCAAAGGAGACTTGAAAGGTGTCCGAGGAGCCACCACCTGACTGCCTCTGGATGACAGAAAGAAGGTTGGCAGTGACCTCGGTAGTTTGTGCCCGCAGCCCTGCGGCCTGTACAAGGATGAGGGCGACTGATGCGCCGATTATTTTTCTGGTTAGATTCATGTTGAGTCTCCTTTAATGCGTAGGGATTTATCCGTTCTTTATGCGGAAGAACATCCTGTTCCCCCATTCGTTGGTTGTATTAACTCCGCCATTGGTGAAGGTCACAGAAAAATTATTGCTGTTGGAGACCGTGACGTTGCTGGTCCTCCAGTTGTCTGTCAGAGAGCTCTTATATTCGAGGGTGTAGGAACCGTTGGAGTTCACCGCAAATGTGTGGGTGACCACCGTGTTTCCTCCTGAAAAAACCGGTGTCCCAGGGCTCATCAGGCGGAGGGTGGGGGCTACCGTGTTTGAGGATGTGCCGACCGAAAGGGCAGCAGTTTTGATACCTGAATCCGTTACTGTTCCACGAAGCGCGGTCACCCCGGCATCACCTGTGGTGGCATCAATTTGGAACGACGCCCCAAAGGAATTCGTGGGAAAGGCTTGGTTGGATACATATAGACCTGATTCCGTTGAGTTTGCAGTTTGGACCCAAAGAAATGGGATGACCCCAATCAGGCTTTTGGTGGCCAGAACCCCCGTCGTGGGATTTAGGTCGAACTCGGATCCCAACCCAGGAGCCGAGTTATCAAGCGATGACCAACTGAGCTGAAAGTCCCCATTAGCCCCCACAATTCCCGAGCCAAAACTAACCCATCCTGCATTGACACGGAAGTCAGACCATTGACTGGTCGTGGCAACAGAGGCCAAAGCATTCGATACCGAAGCAGAAGTGGTAAACACCCCGCCTGAATAGAACACACCCAATTCCACCGATGTGCCAGAGGGTAGAACACTGCCACCGGCGTTTAGATTTCCCCCATAATATCCCGCGACAAAAACCTCCAGGGTAGCGGCTGAGCTGGGATTGGGGTTGGCAAACCAACCCACGATCAGCGCCAAAGCGACAGCCTGAAGCGCTTGCCTTGGATTGATTTTGTTCATTGGGTTCTTCAAGGGCAGTGAGATCGGATGCTCAACTTGATTACGGATTTAACGCCGGGGATATGGTAACGACGGCGGGGTTTGTTCCAAAGGGTGTAACCAAGATGGAGGTGAATGCCGGAATCACCGGATTCGTTCGTGTGGAACCTGAAAACGCCGTTGGACCATTCGACGAGGTTGCGTCCCCGATCCGATAAAGGGCGAAAGCCTTGGCGGATGTGTTCCAAACTTGGTACGCATCCGTGGAGGCATTTGGAACCGAGTTGCCGCGATTGGGCGAGGTGTTGGGGATGCCAGATGCGGTGAAATCAGTTTGGTAAACCCCAGGATTAGCCAGGAGAGTCTTCTTGCTCCCCGGCATAATCAGGCGCGTCCTGGCTGTGCGGTAATCGCCAGAGAGGGCAAAGGTCAAGGGAACAGTTTTTAGGTTTACTACGATAAAGCCCCTGCCCAATCCCAAGGGTACATGGTTCTTATTGGCCGTCCCTGTCTGACTCGAACGCCAGTTGAAGGCAGTGCCAGTTTTATTGATATAATACGTGGTCAATGCACCAGAGGCGGAGTCGAGAACCTGCACCGTTCCGTTCACGGTAGTGGCACTTGGATTCGCCCCGTTGCCGAACGGATTTGAGGCCGAGGCGGAACCTAGCAGGGAGGAAAGGGTCCATGCCCGGCGGAGCGCGAACTTGGATCCAGCGGAGAGATTCACGGAAGAGGGAAGAGCGCCTTTGACGGTCAAACTGCTGGAGTTTCCACTCACCACGTCCAGGACCAATCCGATAGCCGGCCCATCCAGGATCTCCACTACCCACCATCCGTCCGTGTTCTCGTCTGTGTTGGAAAGACTGGTGGAGGTATTGCCCGTGCCGGCCGGCAGGGAGGGCGATCCACCGTTTAAATCCACACTAACCGTCAATACGGTGTTACTACCAGAGATCGAGTTGCTGGTTACCGTGCCAAAAGCCTCAACCGGGCGTGCGTAAGGCGACCCCAAAACGGAGGTGGTGGAGGCGGGGACTGTGACCTGATTTACGCCCACGGGTGTAGCCAGGCCAGCCAAGGCTGACCCGACAAAGACACCGGCCAAGGCGGTGAGGGCTAGTTTCCGGAACAGTGCAAAGACGACGTTTTGATTGGGTTTCATGAATGGTGATTGACTCCTATTTGAAGGTTGAAACGAAGAGTTGATGAAGCGGTTGTTCATGTTCTACAAAAAAAGAATTTGCCGATCAGTGGAAAAATTTCCACCGGTTTTTTGTTACATTTGTGTGACAAATTTTAATCCAATATCATTCTTATCAAGCACTTACGACAGATGTCATAGTCTTGTCACGATTCAGCGAATATAAATCCCCTAAAAAAATTTCATTTTTTGAATTGCGGCTTTCCGTGAGCCCGTGGGGTTGTGACAATTTTATGACAAGCAGGCTAACCTCTGGATTGTTACGAGAGATGATGTTGATTAGCCCATGTGATTGATCAACTGACAGGGGCTGGAGGTCGTTTCCTCTCCACCCTTCGAGCCATCGGCGTATCCATCATCCTGACAACGGTGGCGGGGCGGACCGACACCCTCTCGGTCTATTTTCCTCCGGCGCTGGGGGCGGACATAGGGTTGACCACTTCCACTGGGACATCCCTCGCGGGCTTCACCGTGCTGGCGGGAACACTCAGCGTGACCCCTGACCAACTTTTTTCCAATCTATCGGGAAAAAACACCGCCGCGCAGGTTCGTTCGACCGTGGATTCTGCCTTCACTTCTTTCGGATCTTTTTTGATGTCCGACGCCTACCTGAGCGACCCAGATCAGGGTGTCATTCTCTTGGATGGGGACATGGCCAGCGGCGCAATTCGAAACCGGGACATTTACCTCATTTTCTACAATGCCGCAGATAAAAATAATGCGACGGAAATGTCCATTCTTCGCATGGCGGACCGATCACAATCCACCGGCCAAGGAGTTGGCATTTTTCCCAATGCCGCTTTTTTGGGGGTGCGTAACGCCGATTTTTACTTGGGCGACGGCAACGGCATCTTGCCAGCTCAGGACGCTTTACAACTGTTGATCGGCGGATTTGATCCGGTCCAAAACCGTTTTGTCCTGGGATCCATCGAGGGAGGGATCGGCCGGATCATCAGCCAGACGAACCTGACGATCCCCCCCGGAATTGCGCAAGATTATTTGATTCAAGCAAATCACGGTGCAGACCGATACGCCACCACCAATCTACCGGCTTGGGCTTCTTTAGCCACCAACGGAGTGATTAGGCTCAATCCGCCTGCAGATAGCGGTTCGACCAACTTCATCGGTCTGTTGGCCTCGAATAGTGTGACGGGAAAATCTGCCTCCGCCACCCTCCGCTTGGTCGTGCAGGCCTCCAGTCTCACCTTCACCACCACCACCAACCTCATCCAAGGCCACGCCGGGGTGGCCCTTGAAAATTTCGCCTTTGTCTCCACCGGCACGGGGCCGACATACAGCGTGGCGTCCGGGAATTTGCGCGGCCTCTCTCTTTCCGGTTCCGGCATTCTTTCCGGAATCCCCACCAGCCCTGGCACCAACGACGTGACGATCCGAGCCTCGGCAGGGGGGGAATCCGCCACCACCACTTTTTCTCTTGCCATTGCGAACCCGACTCTCGTTGTCCCGGCGGGTGAACTGAGCGATGGGCAAATTGTGGCCACGGCGGGCAGCATGCGCACTGTCGTGCTGAGCAACACACCCGGATTTATCAATCGATCGGGCTCCATCACCAGTCCAAATCCAACGCCCACCGGTGTCAGCTTTGACGGCACCAACCTGGTGGTTGCCACCAACGCCCAGCCCCTGGCCAGGGGAACCGCGAATCTGACCCTAACTTTGACCGCCAACCGAGTCGTGGGAAGCACCACCGTATCCGCCTCGACCACCGTGCCCCTACGGGTTGTGGCCCCGGCCCCGACGTCCTTGGTCGGAACAAATGAATTTGAGGTGGATGTAGGCCAAGACTTTTCCACGAGCATTCTCACGGACGCAGGCTCTTTCGCCCGCATGAGCTTCTCCAACCTCCCCCCGGGATTGAGCGGATTTTCCTCCGGACTTATCTCTGGCGTGAACCGAAACTCTGGCCTTCCCAATGTGTATCCGGTTTCCGTGATCGCAAGCACGACTAATCTCTACGAGGGGGGTGGGGTTCTAACCTCAACGATTACCGTACGTTTACGTAACACCAACCCGCCATTCTTTAGCCCTTTAACCAATCGAATCCTGGGTGCGTTGGGTAAAAACATTTCCCTTGTTCTCAACGCCTCCAACTCTCCTTATGCTTATGGTGCCAGTAATTTGCCGACCGGACTGAGTTTGGTGGGCAACACGATTTCGGGAATACCCGCGGAAGCGGGTCTCTTCCCCATCCCTGTGGTCGCCTACAATTCTTATCGGCCGGGCTCCTCCAATCCCGCAGATCGGCAGCCCGGATTCGGCACCGTGGTCATCAGTGTCGCCGACGTCAAACCGCCCTCCTCCGTGGCGCCCACCAACCCCGGAGTCTTGACAAAAAATGCCACGATTTCATTGAACGACAATCGTCTGCTATTGGATGCGGTCTCAAGCGGGGTGATGGTCTCCGCGATTGGCCTACCTCCCGGGATCTCCTTGGACCCAACCACCGGTAAAATATACGGCACACCCACCGCCACTGGCACTTTTCAGGTGACGGTTTTCATTCAAAATGGCAAGGGGTGGATCAGAAAAGGCGTTTCTTTAACCGTTCGATAAACCGAGGTCTTTTATGCCAAACCAGCCCGTCGCTCTAAAGATCAAAGCCGTAGGCATGGTCTTCTCACTTTTACTGGCAACCTGGAATCTGTCAGCCCAAGACGCACTCCCTTACCTTCTTACCACTGAAAATCAGCTCGAGGTTGTCGGCTTCCCCATCCATCAACCCGCCGTGGATGCGGGCACAGTCAGCGCCGTAAAAGGCCCATTGGTCTATTGGTCTCCCTCCTTTACCGATCGGCCGTTCGGCTCGGCCTTGCGCCCAGGTCAGGAATATTACGTGGAAGTGGTGGGACCGGTCAGCCACTCTTGGTTAGGACACCGTTTCGAACTCGATGAGACCTCGACCCGGGCCCGCACCGACCACGTCCTTGTCACCCTTGCCTCTGCCTACAACACCCGTGGGATCCCCGACTCTTCCCTTGCGGGAGCCCGCTTGGAAATCCGCCCCCATCTCACCGTTGACGGACTTTGGGGCGAGACGATACGCGACCGCGTTCTTTACGGGGGCGAGCCTGCCACTAGCTTCACTTTTTCTCTTCCCGCACCTGGGACAGTTCCGGGAACTCTCTCGGTTACCCCCTCCCTGCAACGACCTTCCGATCCTCTGGAGTGGATGAACTCACTGGCACAGGGCGTCCGAATTACCGAACCCTTGCTGATTCCGCCAGGAACTGCGGTGGTGGTAACTTTGGGTCAACGCCGGGGTTCCTCCCTAAGCTTGACAGCAGAACCCCGGGCATGGCCCACTGCCGCTCCCCTGCAATCGGGGGTGAATCTTCTTGCCTACCCGTATCCCAAGGATCTGCGACTCGGAATCGACTGGGGTTCCTCACGCGAGGGATTCAAGGGGTCGGCCAAGCCATTTCCGGGGCAGGATCGGCTCGAGATTTGGGCAGGTAAAAATCGGCGTTCTTTTGCTCCTGAGACCCAGGCTTCTGGCGGGGTGCGCTGGCGCCTCCTCAATCCCACCACCATCACGCGCGATTGGGCTCAGCCACCCACCTATCTAGACCGAATTCCCCCAGGCCAAGGATTCTTGCTCCGGAAATCAAAAGCGGACTCTCTCCACTTTTTCTACCCCCCTCAACCATAACCACCGACCCGCCGCCACGCCGATGGTATGTGGCATTTCGAAGGCTGTTCACATGTTCTTTTTTCCCTCTCCGATAGGCACTTGAAGCGGGATTGCCCCTCTCCAGCTTCAGACCATGCGCCGATGGGGTGTGCTCTGCTTGCTGCTTCTGGCCGGAATTTCCGGCAGCTTTGCTGTCGACGTTGCCCAAACACCCGCGATGAACCCGGCCCCGATGGAACGGGGCCCTACAGAATCTTCCAACTCCGGATCCAGCACCTCGGTAGGGCCGCGCTCCGCCGCGGCCTTTTCCACCCCCCTCGATCCCACTCAGGAACTGGTCGACGCCCCCCTGCCCGGGCAAAAAAATGTCGAGGCGGGCGTGCTAGCCAACGAAGGCGATGCCTCCGCTCTTACCCCATTCTACGTCCGCACCGGCATCGGCCTAAGTTTTGTCACGAACGTAAACTATCCGGACTTTGGGATCTCTAGCGCCGTCAATATGGCGCCGGGCTTCGCTACCGGGCTGATGCTTGGAGCTCAGTTCCACAATAATGTGGCTTTCGAGATCGAGGGCGGCCTCCTCTACAACTCTGTCTACTCCAATCAAACCGGTGGACTGGCGGCCACCGACATGACCCAAGTGACCAACGTCCAGCTCTTCCAAGTTCCCATGATGGGGAATCTCATTTTTCGCACCGATCCCCTCGCCGGTTCCATGGTCCGCCTGGTCGCGGGCGGAGGTGCGGGCGGCATCTTTCGACAGATGTTCATCACGGGCGGTCCCAACGACGTCACCCGCAGCCAGACGGTCTCCGCCTATCAGGGTTTTGGCGGCATCCAAATCAACCCGGGCGAGCCGGATTTGATGGTCGACGTCCAGTTCCGCTACCTCAACTCCCTTGCCGGCCAATCCGTCCCCTCCATGTCGATCCTGGGGACCGTGACGGTTCGCTTCTGATTCCGACTCACTATGACACAGGTTTCGACCGAAAAGCACGCGAAGGGGTTGAGGAATTTCGGAATTAGGATTTGGGATTTCGGATTTCGAAATCAGGAATCCTCGGTGATCTCAGCGCCTCGGCGGTCGCATCTGATTTTACCGCTGAGACGCAGAGACTGTTTTCGCTTTCTGCGTTCTGCTTTTGGCTTGGCTCGACAAAAACTTTTCGCAATTCCTAGGTGGCCTAGGCGTGGCTGGGAGCAGACAAGGATCTCGCCTTTAGCGAACGGCCTGCGAAAGCATGAACCATACCCCGCCCAACACCACGACCGCTGGCTGACCAAAAGACCAAAAATCCATTTCACCAAATCAGCCTTCAACTCCTGCAAATCCGCCTTCGTGGCAAACTCCCGATGAGCCGAGGCCTGCGGTTCTTGACGCGTCTTGTCGGCAGTAACCTCAATCGCCTCAAGGATGGCCGTTGCCTGTTCACTTCGAAACCCACCCTCCTTTTCAAGGGTCTTCAATGCCTGGGCCAGTGCCATGACGAGCATCTTGAATCCTGGAACCATCCTGTCACCGCGAAGAGATCCAGGCATTTGGGGGTCAAGGGGTTTAGGAATTGGGGAATTCGGATCTGGGATTTTGGATTTCGAAATTCCAATTCCGCAATCCGAAATCTCTCCCTCACCTTCATATTTGGCCTTTTTTTAATCCCAACGACCAATTCCTCCGCCCAACGCCTCGAGGTCACGGATGTGAATGCCAAGTCGCCCAACGAACCCGGCTTCGACCTGCGCCTCGCCCTCGGCGGTACCGTCAACAGCGACATGACCGTCTCCACCCGCGAAGGCCGCTCCTACCCCCAGCCAAACATCAATCCGCTGGTAGGCAACTGCAACTTTAACGGCACGGTCAGCTATGAGTCGGTTGCCTTCAACCCGGGCTTCCGTTTCGACTTCGCCCCCGGCTACCGCCTCAACGAATGGATCGGGTTCGAGTTCGAAACCGGCTGTATCTACAACACGGTCGACGCCTACACCATCAGCGGCAACGGCACCTTCACTGGCACGGGGGGCAACCCCACCCTCAACGGCACCACCACCGCCGACGCCCAAGGGTATCTTTTGCAAGTCCCGCTGATGGTGAATGTTGAGTTTTCCTACCCGCTGGAGGGCGGCTGGCGCCCGTTTATCGGGGCCGGCGGCGGAGGCATGTTCCAGAAAATGACCATCGGCACTCTCACCGGCGACATCCAGGTCCAGGGCGACTTCAACCAGTCCAACTTCTTGGGGGCTTGGGAGGCTTTTCTCGGCTTTGGCTACCAAGTGGCCCCGGGCTTCGACGTTTCCCTCGCCTACCGGCTCAACGGGGTGCTCGCTCCCGACTTCGCCGGTTACACCATGCAGAACTTTTTCACCCAAGCCGCTGAGTTTGGGATGAATTGGAGGTTTTGAGTTAGACCTAGGGATTCAGGGGTTAACGGATTGAGGCCTCAAGGGTTTAAAGCTTCCGAAACTAGGTAGGGCGGGCTCTCCGCAGGCCGCCTCGCTCAGCCCTCAAGACGTTTTTCCAACCAGGCGGGACCATCAATCCCGCCCTACCTAGCTCCAAGTCGCAAGCCTCAACACGACTTCAACTTCAACTTAAACGATCCTCCGCGTCTCTGCGGTAATCACAACCCGTTGCGTGTTGCTAGTGGCGCGCAACCCGCCGCGCCACCTCGTTGCAATTCCAAACCTCAACATGACCAGAACCAAAACTTAAACCACTCTCTTCAGCGCCCGAGGCTCTGGGGACGTGGTCGCGACGGAGCGCGACCCTACAGAAAGCCCGGGCTATAAGCCTCCGCGCTTTGTAGGGCCCCGCTTCGCCGGGGCCGTTCCTCCCCTCCCGTCCTTCCTTCTTAAACTTCAACTTAAACCTAAACTT
>RGGS01000071.1 GCA_010024525.1 Verrucomicrobiota bacterium
TTTCGCCCTCGTGGAATGCGGAATGCCGGAAAATCTATTCGACATATCATATCTACCGGCAGTCTGGCGGGGCCGAGCAGGCCGTGTTCACTGGTGGACAGGGAACCCCCCGGTCGAAAAAGATCGTGGACTGGCTCAAGCGGCATGCCCGGTTGCCTCTTCGGGGGCAGGTGCTGGATGTCGGGTGTGGGAACGGAGGTTTTTTACGCGCTTTGCGTGCCGAGTTTCCCCGATGGGGGCTTTCCGGGACCGAGTTTGATCGGCGAAATGAAAAAGCCCTGAAGAAAATTTCTGGCTTCCGCAAGCTCTACGACAGTCGGAGCACTCCTCCGGAGGCAAGTTTTGACCTGATTTCCCTCGTGCACGTGCTGGAACACATGGCGGCCCCCTCGGAATATCTGAAGGGGCTCAATTCCTTGGCTCGTCCGGGAGCGCGGGTGCTGATTCAGGTTCCTGATGCGGAAAGGAATCCCTTCATTTTGCCGGTGGCGGATCATGCGTCCCACTTCAGCCAGAGTTCTTTGAGGCGGGTGGCGGAGCGGGCGGGAATCCGGGTGAAGTCCGTGCGGCATGATGTGGTGACCCGGGAACTCACCCTTCTGGGGAAATGGGGCGGGAAAAAAAAGGCGGAGAGACACCGTTTGGGGAGCCACGGAGGAAAAAAATGGGCGGAAAAAAATCTCGGCCTGCTAAAACGAATATCGGACGAGGCGCAACGGGAAGCCAAAAAGGGAAAACTGGTGGTCTTTGGATCTTCCTTGGGGGCGGCGTGGGTTCATGGGATCACCCGGGGACGGGTCGATACTTTTTTGGATGAGGACCGGGTGCGACATGGTCGAAAACACCTCGGAGTTCCGATTATTCGGCCGGGGATGGGCCAAGGACGCAGGGTGCTCGTTCCGTTGGCGGGAGCGACTCGGCGGTGGGTGGAAAACATGCTGAAGTCCAAAGGGTGGCGGATGGTGTAGGACATAAAACCCATGACCTTTGCCTCTTTGGGATACCTGACATTTCTTCTGCTTCTCTTGCCGGCCTATCGGTGGACCCCGGTCAGGCAGCGATGGGTTCTTTTCTTGGCTGCCAGCTACTATTTTTACGGCTGTTGGAACATCAAGTATTCCCTTCTCATGCTAGCCAGCACCTTGTTCAGCTACCTGGGCGCTCTTTGGGTAGCTCCCGAAAAACCGGTGTGGCTACGAAAAACAGGGTTGGTTTTTGGCGTGGGGCTGAATCTGGCCATGCTGGCAGGCTTTAAATATTGGAATTTTTTTCGCGAGGAGACAGGACACATCGTTGGATGGTTTGGACTGGCCAATCCTCTTCCGGTTTTCGAGGTGCTTCTCCCAGTGGGTATATCTTTTTACACCTTCCAGGCACTGAGCTATGTGATCGATGTGCATCGGGGGCAACAGCCTGCGGAAAAGCACCTCGGGTGGTATTCCACCTATCACGCCTTTTTCCCCCAACTGGTGGCCGGACCGATCGAGCGGGTGGGGCATCTCTTGGGACAGTTAAAGAACATGCCAGCAAGGGTGCGGGAACAGGATTTGGCCGAGGGATTTCGTCTGATCCTGTGGGGATTGTTTATGAAGCTGGTGGTGGCAGACAATTTGGCCACGCTGGTGGACCAGATTGCTCGCTTGGAACATCCGCAATTTCTCCAAGGCATTATCCTGATGGGTGGTTTTGGTTTGCAGATCTATTTCGATTTTAACGCCTACTCCACGATCGCCATCGGGTCTGCGCGGTTATTCGGGGTCAATCTGATGGACAACTTTCGCCGGCCTTACATGGCGACTTCGATCCGAGATTTCTGGAGGCGATGGCACATCTCCCTCACCACCTGGTTCCGTGATTATGTGTATTTTCCGCTGGGCGGGAACCGGGTGGAGGGCGCGCGCTGGGCCCTGAATATTGCCGTGGTTTTTGTTTTGAGCGGATTGTGGCACGGTGCCGGTCTGACGTTTCTCGTCTGGGGCGCGGGGCACGCCGGATTTTATCTTCTGGAAAGCGCCTTGCGGGACCGCCCGTTAGGGCAATGGTTGCGCCAACTTCCGGTTTGGATTCGGCGTCTGGCGGTTTTCCAGCTGACTGGAATTCTTTGGCTGTTCTTCCGTGCAAGTTCCCTGGCGCAAGCGGGCGGATGGCTCAAAGACATGGCTCTATACACCATGGTTGAGCCCAAAAGAGTGCTATCGCTGCGCTCCATCAACTGGGACGGGGGCATATTTGCGGCTATCCTCATGGCGGCATTCATTCTTTGGATGGAGGTTCGATCGGAAAAGGGTGAAGCGGTGGACATCATGAAATGGACCCGCCTCCAGAGGTGGGGGATTTATGCGTTGGCAGTCTACGGAATTTTGCTTTTTGGACGGTTTGGAAACAGCGGTTTCATTTATTTCCAATTCTAATGAAACAAAGATTCTGGTCTGTCGCGGCGATCTTCTCCCCACTGGTCTTGTGGGGGGTCATAGAAGTCACCAGCCTGCCTCTTACCCAGTTTACTTTTCGGGCGTGGGAAGGGGTGAAGGTCAATCTGCTGCAAACTTCTATGCCCGGCCCCTTCTACCCAGGCATCGACCTGATGATCTGGGAGACGACGGATCAAAGAACCAGGGCGCCCAAGACGAGGCATAACCGTTGGATCACGGATTCCTACGGGCAGAGAAACCGAAGGCTCCCGGTTTTTGGGGAAAAATATGGAGTCGTTGTTGGAGATTCCAACACCCTGGGGTGTAGCCTCAGTCAGGAGCAAATGCTTTCTGAGCAATTAATGGCAAAAACCGGATCCTTATGGGTGAATCTCGGTTACGAATATATCGAGCCTTGGAGTCATCCGATCTGTCGGCTAACTCCGCCGGCATGGATTGTTTATGAGCTCAAAAGGGGAAATCTCCCCGCGCTCAACCGGTGTGGAAACCCCGGGACTGATCCGGCAAGGAAAAACCTTATCGGATGGACGAAGAGGCTGGATCATATGACCAAAATGGCCGGATGGAACCGGCTCCGAAGTTTCTTCTTTTGCGGCCCGATCAACTTGAAGGAGCAAACGGAGGTCCCGCATCTCAAGGTCTTGGTCGATCTGCTGTGCTGGGGGCTATCGGGCGGCGGAAAGGCAAGGGGAATTGATGTGCAGGGATTTCGGGATATGAGTTCCCGGGAAATTTTGGTGCAATACACAAGGCGAAGTGAAGAAAAGGGGATCCGCTTGATCATCGTGGTGTTGCCCGATGGCATGCGCGAAGCAGACCCCGTCATCCGGGATCTGGAGAAAATGGGATGCCAGGTGGAGGGGTTTTTGCCGGATGAGAATTACCGAGACGGGGCGGATTTGGCAGAATTCTGGCAGAAAGAGGATAGCCACTGGTCCCCCGAGGGAATCCGCATGACGGCCGATAGGATTGTCAAAAGACTTGGGAAATAAACCGTGTGAAACCGTGGCGGTCGCCAAATATGAGTGGTCGAACTGTTCTGTTATTCGCATACTCAAGCGATGGGACTGACGGCTCTTCATCTTGAAATTCTTGCTGAGGAAGCAAAGGCTAGGCCGTTCTCCGGGTGTGCCATCACGTGTGGTGTTTTGGATTCCAACATAACTTTCTCCTCCTTGTGGCAAGCTGCCGCTGAAAAAGGCATTTCTTTACGGCGAGCCAAGCCCAGGCTTTCTCCCAATCCCGGCCAATACCCAGGGGGTTGCCTCCATGCGGCCTTTGTCCTTGAGAGCCTTGGATTTGATAAGGTCAGGGCGATGGATGCGAGTGATTTTGAGGGTGCGGAAATTCTGCTCGATTTAAATCAGGCGCAAACCCCAAACGAGCTGGTCGGCGTGGCGGACTTGATTTTGGAGGGAGGGACACTGGAGCATGTCTTTCATTCGCCGCATGCGATGAGGCATTTGACACGGATGGTGAGGCCGGGAGGACGAATCATCCACACTTCGCCTGCATCCAACTTTATCGATCACGGATTCTACTCCTTTAGCCCCACGTTTTTTTACGATTACTATCGAGAAAACGGGTTCCGGATCGAAAAACTGGAGGTTTGGAGATACGGGGAAAACGCGGATATCGCGTTTCGCTTTCCCTACCTTCAAACCGACGGGAAACCCGTTCAATACTCAGAAGCCAGTCGGAAGGAGGAAAGATGGCTGCCGGTTCGTGTAGGGAATTCTGGATCCGGTCAGCAATGGGATGTGCACGGGGTGGTATGCGTTGTGACCAAACTTGCCGATTCCGAAACGGCCATGATCCCGCAGCAACACGAATACTCCGGGAATCAGTGGGAGTCCAGGGCCCCGAGTTTCCATCTGGCACTTTCCAAGGCCATGGAACTGTCCCGCAGAGGAAACATCCGGGGATTACGTGAACACCTTGGTTGGATGGAGCAAGTATTTGATCCCGCTATGGACTCGTGGAGCCAAGCATTACAAGCGGAGGCGCTCCTTTTGGAGGGAAAAGGAGCGGATGCAGAGGCCTATTTTTCCGAGCCGCAAAATGGGTTGCTGCCCATCGTGACTCGAGCATTAGCTTTCGAGAAAAACGGAAAAAAAGAAAATCTAAATTCATTTCTGGAAAACCTTCCAAGGCTTCCTGGGGCGCTCGATGAGTGTCTGCGCTGGGAGCTTTCCCATTCGCTGAGGGACACAAAATTTTATCAGAAAACACAGGCAACCCCAAGTCTCTCTTGGTTTCAAAAGTTGCGGAGGAAGTTTTTTGGGAAGACATGAGTTGAGCCATTATTTGTGGGCGGCTCGTTTGAAAAAAAAGATAGGGCGGATTGGGCTAACAAAGACGGCAAGCCCATGGCTCTGAACCATCTAGAAAAGATTCAGGACGCCTTTTAAGGGCAACAGGCTGGTCACAGGCGGGAAAGCTGGTATCAAGAAAGATGGACTCTCAATCTGTCAAATGAAGCCATCCCACTCCATCGTCCAAAAGCAATGCCGCTTCGAGTTGCGCCCTGGTGCCGAGGAATTTCCCCTGATGATTATTCTTTCGATCATCTATCCATGCAATCTGGGCTGCCCGAATTGTCCTTACACAGACGGAAATTCCGAGCTGCGGAAATTTTACCATGAAAAAGGCGGAGATCTGATGCCCGTCAAGTTATGGGAAAAAATCGCGGTGGAGGCGGGGCCCTACCAATCGTGGTTGCGCTGCACAGGGGGAGGGGAACCGATGATGCATCCCCAGATGTGCGAAATGGTCGAGTTTGCCAAAAAACAGGGGGCCCGGATCTGGATGAACACCAATGGGACCATGTTTGGTCCTTCCGCCCTGGGCCGGGGAAAACTCGAGAGGGTCATTGCCGCCGGCATCGACTTGATTGAATTTTCGATGGATGCAGGGGATGCGGAGGCGTATCAACAGGTGCGCCCCCCGCGGAAGGGTGAGGTGCCCGATATTCAGGCCCGTTGGGAAGGGCAAGTTGCCAACATTCGGGCCGCCCTTGAACTGCGTAAAAAACTACGCAAAACCACACGCATCGTTGTTTCCATGATCCGACAGCAGCTAATTGAGGGCAAGCTTGAGCAGTATCAGAGATTTTGGAAAGACGAGATTGGGGTGGACGAAGTGATCACAAGGAAATTCCTTTCGTGGGACGACAACACCAACATTGATCTTGGCAAATCCATGGATCGGCATCTGTACAAGGACCTGCCCACCCAAAAAAAAGAGCCCTGCGTTTGGCCCTTTGAGCGGCTCAACATCGACACGCTGGGCCGAGTGGCCCTGTGCGGGCAGGATATCGGATTTCGGACCGCCCACCTTTTCCCAAATGCCAATGAAACCAGTGTTCGGGACATTTGGCTGGGGGAGACTTTTCAATGGTACCGCCGTCTCCACCTAGAGGGGTTTGGCGCCCAAGCCTTCCCCTGCCGTGGATGCACCGCTTGGTTTGCGGGAGTAAGGGACTGGCAACACGGCTGGCTGAAGGTTTTAAAGAAATCAGCCCATCATGTCCGCGAGGTCCTTGCGCAGGATCTTGGGGCGGAGGTGGAAATTTACACGCCTCCGGCTGCCCAAGACATCCAAGAGTGATCCGCGATCCTGTTGGCTCCAGTTCAGGCCAAGGCAAGACCAGCCGGATCGGTTTTATGGTTTCCGGGAAAGGGCGACTTGCCTTGGCGGCGCTGCGCCACCGAAAAAGTCTCGGCTTTGAACCGAGCTTTATCCTCTGGGATACCCAGGCTGACTTGTTGGCTCAGGCGGAGGCCGAGAGGGAGGGTGTGCCCTGTTTCCGGCTTTCCAGCAGCCAACGGGAGGAGGCTCAAGTGGAGATGCACGACATCTTGCAAAAACAAAAAACAAACTGGGTTTTTCTCACGTTTGACAGGATTTTGGATGAAAAGATATTAGCCCTGATTGGTTTGTCATTTATTTTTCGCATGGAATTATGGCAACCAAACTTACCAGCGACTAGAAACGATGGTCACTTCCATCCGGTCCGGATGGAACCTCGGAAATGGCAAACGAAAGAAGATTACTATATCGGGGACGTTGACAAGGAATGTAACAGTGTGATAGATCCTGACATCAGCGAATGGTATAGGCAACAACTAATATGGCAGGATAAAGAAAGTTTAGTGGTGGAAACGCTGATAGATATAATCATGTTTTTGTCTTTTTGTCAACAACAAAATATCCAATGCCAAATCTGGAACAACGCAGACTTATGGCCAGATCATCCGCACGTAAACTGCCAGGATGTGTTTCTGAA
>RGGS01000072.1 GCA_010024525.1 Verrucomicrobiota bacterium
CATCAGACTAAAAAGCTCAGCCAAACTTCATCCAAATCTATTTCAGAAACAACATCCCGACGCCAATCAACGCCGTCACTCCCAACACCGGCAACACCGTCAACCTGAGCACTCGGCTTCCATAAACCGCCGCAATCGCGGATTTTAAAAGGGTGTTGGCCAAAGTGGCGATCAGGATTCCCTTGATTGCTAGATCCATCATTCCCGGATCTTTGGCCAGTTTGCTGAGCGAGAGTGAGATGGCATCCAGGTCCACCAGTCCGGAAAAGCCGCTGACCGCAGATAGTCCCGTCTCGCCAAAGCGGTCGCTGGCCAACTTCACCAAATAAACAATCAGCGCATAAAATAAAGCGAACTGGATCGCATCTCGCAGACTCAAGGGGTTCCGATAGTGGGCGACCTGCCCTTTCGGATGTCCCTTTCCGTGATGCCAGACGCGCCACAAACAGAAAGCCGTCCCTGGAATACTCATCCAACCAAAAGGCACCACGAGTTGCATGAAGATGGCGGGATCCACCACCGTGGCCAGAAAAGCGACCCGCCACAGCATCACGGAACAGGCCAGTACCACCGCCAAGGAGCAGTCTCCCGCGAGGATCGGCTCTTTTTTACTTTCCCGGCTCATGGCCAGAGTGGTGGCCGTGCTGGAGGCCACGCCCCCAAGAACTCCCGTTAAGGCCATGCCCAGTCTCTGTCCCAATAGACGCACCGCAACATACCCCCCGAAAGAGGCGCCGGAAACCAACACCACCATCATCCAGATTGCGTGGGGATTGAAACACCCATAAGGACCCCAAGGCTCGTTGGGAACAAGAGGGAGAATAACGCCGGAGACCGCAGCAAACTGGAGCCCCATCCGGACGTCTTCTTTACTGAACTTGTGCAACGCTTGGTGAACGTAGGGCTTCATCGCCAGAAGAATCACCATGGTCAGGGTCAGCACCAGGGCCGCGCGGTCCTGACGCCAAGCCACCAATCCCCCGATCAGGTAGGTCAGAAGCCCGACCACCCCTGTGGTGTAACCGGGATCGGTGCTTACACGGTTTTTAAAAAAAAGGAAAATTGTCATCCAGGCGGCCATGGCCATAAACCCCGCCAGAAAGAAGAGCGGGTGAACGGTCTGGGTGAAGTAGCCGCAGAGAGTTCCTAACAAGGCCCAAAAAGTGAACGTGCGCAATCCGGCCAAAACATGTTTGCCTGGATGCCAGGTCTCCTTTTCCCATTGCCTTTCCAGTCCGATCAACGCCCCCAGACATAAGCTGACCAAAAGAGCCTTAAGGAGTTCGTAGGTGATCACATCCCAAGTTTAAGGTCGAAGCACTTAAATATCCAAACTTTGGTGGGGCGTGCCCGATGTGTGTGCTTGGATAATCCTCTATCGCTTAAGTCGGTTGGATCATGCAGTATCCACAAATCAACCTGGCACAGAATCAGTGCCAAGTGTGGCTTGGGAGGCATCCTTATCTTGATTTAGCCCTGTAGGAGACAGCCGACGCCTTGGAGCGGGCCATCGCCCGGGCGGTCCTCCCTTGATTGCGAACTTTGCTGTTTTTCGTTTTCCCCCGGGTAAGTCCACGAGCCTTACGGGAGGTGTGAACCCTAGCACGTGAACCCATTTGCTTCTGATGTTTGCCTTTAGCCATAAAATGGAGGTTCTTACTTATGTGGAATGGCAATTGCGATCCAGGGAGATCGCAGACCCACCCTGCCGTGATTTCGTGGACCCATTTTTTTGTTCCACCGATTCAGTCTTGGTTTCCCCATTATTCCCAACCTTGCGAACCAACTCCTCATAGATGGAGGCCGAAAGCTCGCCTAGTTGGTGCTGATGGGCTTCATCCGCCGTCACGTCCTTTTCGATGGAGATGTAACCTGTCAGGTGTCCCTGACTGTCGAGGATCGGCTCAAGGTGAATGTCGACCCAATAAGGCTTTCCACCTTTGGCGTAATTGACCAACCGGGTTCGGATGGATTCACGGTTGCGGATCGCCTCATTCAGGACTTCACGACTTTGCCTTTCCGTCATGGGGCCACCCAAAATATGACCGGGTCGGCGCCCGAGCAGCTCATCAGAATTATACCCGCACATCCGAGTGAAGGCGGAATTTACCCACACAATGAAACCACCTGGATCCGCAATCACCACCGACAGATCCGTGTACGCTGCCCAACGCTCCAGTATAACTCCCAAGGGATGCTTATCGATATTCCCCAAGAACAGCTCGCCATTTGTGTTAGCCACATGATTTAGACGCTTCATGTTAAGCACTCCTTTTCATGCAATTTATATTTCATTAGCACATTGTGTGCAAAACAAAATCTGCCGGGTTTTGCTAAATTTACTTTCTCGATGTATTGTTTAGGGCATGTCGTATTTGCAAGCATGCCGAATCATGTGGGAAGCTTTTGCGAAGCAACTTTTCCCAACTTCCATTGGCAAGATATGGTGGTGATTTCGAGTGCTGAGGGTTACCTGAACTCTCAAACATCAACGCCCTCTTTTCCACCATAAGGCGATCAAGCCCTCGTTCCCTATCTATTTCGGACCAGGTTACCCATCTGAACAAAATAGTGCCGATGGTGAATGTGCAGGGATTGGGCATGCGCCCCAAGATCGGTCGCTTGGAGAAAATTTAGCGGGCCATCGGAATCCAGTGTTCCGCCAATTTCACGTAAAGCGGAATGCCGATCAGGATATTGAACGGGAACGTCAAGCCCAGGGGCATGCCCAAATAGTAAAGCGGGGACGCTTCCGGAATGGCATGTTTCAAGACCGCAGGAACGGCAATGTAGGAGGCACTACCCGCCAAAACCGCCAACAAGGAGGCGTTCCCTAACGAAACACCCAAATGGGAGCATAGCCAAAGTGCTGCCGTGGCATGCACCAGTGGGGCCACCAAACCGTAAACAATCAGCAACTTGGGGACTTTCTTCAGATCCTTGAGATGGGCGGCCGTCGCCAATCCCATATCCAAAAGGAAGAATGCGAGCATGCCCTTGAAGATTTCCCCGGTGAAGGGCTGCATGACGTTGCGACCGTTCTCTCCCGAAATGTAGCCAACCGCCATACTCCCCAAGAGAAGAAATTGAGCTCCTTCGGTGAAAGATTCCTGCAAAATATACCGGAGGGAAGTCGACGAAGCGCCCTTTCTCGCGTGGCGCCCGGACTGCTTGGCCCGGATCGCATTGGCCATGACGATGGCAAAAAGAATGGCCGGGGATTCCATTAGGGCCAGGGCCGCCAACATATGGCCCCCATAGGAAATGCCCCGGTTTTCCAGATATTGCATGGCGGTGATGAAGGTCACGGCACTGACCGACCCGTAGGTGGCGGCCACGGCGGCCGCATTCAAGTTGGAAATCCTACGGCGCAGGAACAGATAAGTCACCGCGGGGATGATCAGGGCCAAGCCAAGCGCGAGACCGATATCCACCGCGATGGAGGCATCCAGGCCGCTTTTGGAAAGTGCAAATCCCCCTTTCAGGCCGATGGCCATCAGAAGGTACAAGGCCAGAAAACGAGCCATTTGCGTCGGAATCACCAGGTTGGAACGCAATAATCCCGCCCCGATGCCCAAGACAAAAAAGAGGATACTGGGATCCATTAGGGCGTTGGCCGTGTTCATCATATGAGTGTGAACATTCCATCCGAAATGCCGAGAATGATTTCAGGTTTTCTCGGTCGGAACCGCTTCGTGGAGATCCTTAAACTTTTGGCGAATCCCCTCCAGCTCCCGAACATACCCCTCGCCGTCCCCGAAGTTCAGGAAGTTCTTGTAGCGCTTATGGGCGCACTTCACGCAGCGAAAATGCTTGATGGGACACCAGTACTGCTCCGTCCGAGCGGCAATTTCCGCGGCATAATGGAGGATGCCGTTGGCATAGGCGCAGTACTCGCAGTTGATCTTTTCGATCAGATTCAAATAGGAGAGATGATGCCGGTCAAAGGCCAGGTAATCCGATCTTCGAACCTTGGGAATTCCGTAAAGCGGAAAGCAGATCCATTGATAGGTCGTACAGACAAGATCCAGCAAGGCGATGGGAATCAGGCATGCATAGATGACCGGGGTGGTCAAAAGAACCAGAAACCTGGAACGAAAAAGATAACGGTAGAGCTTTTCCTTGAGCTGCCGGTGACGCAGTCGGATCTCCTTGGTGAACCGAATCTGCTTTTCGTGAAGCTTATAGCCGTACTCGGCCTCTTTCTGTTGCAGCTCCTCCAGAATCTGGGCCTCAAGTTTCTGAATTTGACCCAGAATCTGGGTCAGCCGGTCCTGTTCCATGACTGAGACTGATCCAAGGATGCCACCGGTCAACGTTCATTCCCCTTGACCCCATCTCAGGCTTGTTACCCTTGCAACCATGCACGTGTTTGCCGACAGGCGGGAGGCCGGAAAACTCTTGGCGCAGGCGCTCGGGGATTATCGCGGAATCAGGGATGGATTGGTTCTCGGACTTCCCCGCGGTGGGGTGGTCGTGGCCGAAGAGATCGCCCAAGCCCTACGACTCCCCTTGGACGTGATCCTTTTGCGCAAGCTTCCCTATCCCGACAACCCGGAGTTGGCCGTGGGGGCCATCGCAGAGGACGGATCCCTCTTTCTCAACCCGGAGTTCCGATCTGCTAGCGGCCGACACCCGGAATGGCTCCAGCCGATCCTTCAGGAGCAGATGGCCATCATTCACCAACGGGCCAAAATGTACCGGTCCCACCGGCGACTTCACCCGATCCGCGGAAAAACCGTGATCCTAGTGGATGACGGGATAGCGACCGGGGCCACCATGCGGGTGGCGATTCACGCCGTTCAGGCGGTTGGGGCATCCCAAACCGTGGTGGCGGTTCCGATCGCCTCTCCTTCGACTGTCCGAGAAATGCAAAACGATGCGGATTCAGTGGTCGTGCTGGAAGCACCGCTGGAGTTTTATGCCGTTGGCCAAGCCTACGAATCCTTTCCCCAGGTTTCCGACGAGGAGGTTTGCGAGATCTTGGATCGGAATGGGTAGGTCAAAGGCTTAGGTGGGGCGCGCTCGATGAGCGCGCCTAGATTAACGTCATGGGCTTAGTGATTCACGACTAGGCGGCCTCATCGAGGCCGCCCCACCACAATTCAGCTAATTCACACTCTGCGTAAAACGCAAAATCCCCTTCTCGGCGTCGTAGTTGAGAATCCGGGTCTTGCCGGTCTTCTTGTGAGTCACACTGACCATCGCTGTGTTCCCACTTTGATTTACTGCGGAGACCGCTTCCTCGTCGCGGGCCACGGTCGAAGTCCAACGGGTCATCCCATTCGTGCCAACTCCAGCGATCCGATGTTCATCCTTTTTCACCACAATGGTTGGCCCCTTTTCAGCGGCATGAACGACTGGCGCTAAGACAGCTAGCAGGATTCCAAAGATTGCCAGTTTCTTCATCTTAATCTTTTCACTTCATCCTGCCGAACCGCCTTAAATCCGATATCCCAAATCCTCAACCCCTAAGGAGGACGAGCGCCGCCATGATAAAGATGTTCAGGAACGCGAGCGGAATGAAAACCTTCCACCCCAGATTCATCAACTGGTCATACTTAAACCGGGGCAACGTCCAACGAACCATGATAAAGAGGGCGATAAAAAAGAGAATTTTCGTCAGGAAGACACCGACCGAAACAAAACCGAACCACCAGGGAGATGCCTGCCCGGCCAGAAACGCGGGCAAACCCACACCTAGGATGGTGGTCGGCATGGGTAGGCCGTTAAACCAAGGTAGAGGAAGGCTCCACCCCCCCAAAAAGAGTGTCACCATGATGGCCGAGGCCGAAACCATGGCTGCGTACTCCCCCAAAAAGAAGAGGGCAAACCGCATGCCCGAGTATTCCGTGTGGTATCCCCCAACCAGTTCCGTTTCGGCCTCCGGAAGATCAAAAGGCAGACGGTTGGTTTCGGCGAAAGAGGCGATCAGAAAGACGAGGAAAGAAAATGCCAGGGAGATTCCCTGCAACACTCCCCAGAATCCCCCGTCCAACTGGGGGATCGCCAACCAACCGTGGTGGATCTGGTATTCGACGATTTTTCCAAGATTCAGCTGGGAGGTGATCAAAAAGACCGGAACCACGGAGGCACCCATCGCGATTTCGTAAGAAATGATCTGGGCGGAGGATCGGATCCCGCCCAAGAAAGGATATTTGGAGTTGGAGGCCCAACCCGCCAGGACAATTCCATAAACACTGAGAGAGATGACGGCGAAGACAAAGAGCAGGCCAATATCCAGATTGGCCACCACCCCACTGATCTGAAATGCCTGGATCGTTCCCTCATCCCAATGGAAATGGGATCCCACCCATGCGGCGATCGGGCGAAGGTCAAAGCCGGGACTGAATGGAATCACTGAGACCGTCACCAAGGCCGGAACCATGGCCAGTATGGGAGCGAGGTTAAAATAGAGTCGGTTGACCGAAGCGGGGACAAACTGCTCCTTCAGGAGAAACTTCATGGCATCGGCCAACCCCTGCCCTAAGCCGAAGAGGCGGATATTCGTGAAAGGAATACCAACCCGGTTGGGGCCCAAGCGGTCCTGCATCCAGGCACTTAAGCGGC
>RGGS01000073.1 GCA_010024525.1 Verrucomicrobiota bacterium
TTGACTGTTTCTCATGGTGAGGGAGTCATCCTTTTTTCCTTCCTGTCCGCCCAAGGTTGGGTCCGTTCCATTGACCACCTTGCTGGAGGCCGCGGTATTCCGGTCGCTTTGCAAAGCGGTGCGGGGGTCGGGCTTCGCGGTTTCCTGCAGGCCGGAAGCGTCCACGAATTGGCTCTCCGGCGGAGGCGTGGTAGGCGGCGCTTGCATCAGCCGTTGGATTTTCAAGTTTGTCCGGACCTGTTCCTCGGGGGCTTTTTTTTGCAGCCGGTTGATCTGCTCCGAAGAAACCCAAAAAAATGCAAAAAGAAGGAAATAAAGAAGGGTAAAGGCAGCCGCAATGAGCATGTCCCGGCGTTCGCGGGCGTCCTCTCCCGCGTACGGCATGGTCATCGTCATGGATTCATTCAAGGGGGAAAAAGGAATTAGGACAAGGGCGCTGACACGAGGGACACTTGGGGGGCCCGGCGGAAACGGTCGACCATGATGTAAAAAGCCGGCACGAGATAAAGCGTTAAGAAAGTGGAGGAAAGCATGCCTCCAACCACCGCCACTCCGAGGGGTCGACGGCTTTCCGCCCCCGCACCGAGTCCCAAAGCGATGGGAAGAATGCCGATGACGGTGGAGAGAGCGGTCATGAGAATCGGTCGGAGGCGCACCGCCCCTGCCTGTCGCATCGCCTCCACCGCGGAAACTCCCAAGGCCCGACGCTGGTTGGCAAACTCCACCAAGAGAATGGAATTTTTGGTGACCAAGCCCAAGAGAAGGACCAAGCCGATCAAGCTGTAGAGATTAAGGTTCATGGATGGAATGGTGGGCAAAAGTCCAAAGACAAAGGCCAACGGGGCGGGCAAAACTCCCGGCGGAACGTACTGGGGGATGAGGGCAAAATTATTGATCAGGCCCAAGGCATAGAGACAGACAAAAGCGCCAAAGACCGCCAAGGGAAGGGCCACCATGATGGTGAAGGGGTGGATTAGGCTCTCGAATTGAGCAGCCAGCGCCATGTAAACGATGAGCAGTGCGAGAAAAACGATCTGCCAGGCTTCCCCGCGGCCGGAACGCAACTCTCGCGCTTCCCCGTCAAATTCCAAGGTGACACCCGCAGGAAGAATGCGACGGCCGATTTCCTCGGTTTTTTCGATGGCTTGCCCAAGAGTAACCCCCAAGGGCTGACCGGTGACGGAGGCGCTTCGTTGCCTCATAAAGTGGTGGATGGAATTCACGGAGCCCTTCTCGCGGGTTTTGACCAGGTCCCGGATCGGGACCAGTTCCCCCGACCGAGTGCGGACGTAGAGAATGTTAAGTTCATCGGGGACCAAGCGGTTGCTGCGACGGAGCTGTGCGATCACGTCGTACTGTTTGCCCTCAAAGTTAAAACGCGAAATATCGAGTCCTCCGAGCAGGATCTGCAGGGCCTCGGAGATGTCCCGGACGGAAATGCCCAGGTTCGCCGCCCGGTTGCGGTCGATTTCGAGATCCAGCTGCGGTTTTTCGTAGTTGAAGTTGACGCGGGGTTGGCTGAGGAACCCCGCTTTGTTAATTTCGTCCCGAAGGTCCTTGGCGCTCTGCTCCAATTGCGGGAGGTTGGCTCCCTGGAGGACTACCTCAAAGTTTTCCTGAAAGCCCCGGCCCACGGCTTTGGGAAGAGAGGTGATGACCAGGGCCCCGCGGATTTCGCTGATCATCCGGGTAAACATCGATCCCCGTGCACCCGGGCGGGCAATATCCAGGGCCGATCGTTTTCGGTCTTCTTTCAGGCGAATGAACATGAGACCGAGATTCGATTGTCCGGGTGCGCCCCGCGCCAGCGCCACTGCTCCGAAATAGCTGCGGACTTCCGGATATTCCGAGGCGATCTTTTCCGCCTGGCGAAGGTAGCGATCCGTGGCCTCACTGGTGGACCCTTCGGGCGTGATCACGATGGCGATGATCGAGCCCTTGTCCTCGTCCGGGAGAAATTCCTGGGGAATGACCCGGTAGAGAAGAACCGTCAGGCCCAAAATTCCGCTTCCCAAGCCGATCAATAGAAGGGGAGATCGCAAAGCCCGGGCCAGGCTGCTGGCATAGGCGGTGGACAGGCGATTTAGGAGAAGATCAATGTAGCGGGCAAAGGCGGAAGCCGTTGTGGAAGTGGGACGAAGAAAGTGGGCCCCCAAGGCGGGACTCAAGGTCAGGGCGACAAAGGCGGAGATGGCAACCGAACCGGCCAGAGCGATTGCGAATTCCCGAAAAAGAATACCCGTGGTGCCGGATTGAAAGGCGATCGGAAGAAAGACCACAATCAAGCTGGCGGTGATGGCGAGCACGGCCCCGGTGATCTCCTTCATGGCCAATAAACTGGCGTCGAAAGGCTTCATGCCCTCCTCGATGTGGCGAATGATATTTTCCAGCACGACGATGGCGTCGTCGACCACAATGCCGATGGCCAGCACGAGGGCGAGGAGGGTGAGGATATTGACGCTGTAGCCGAGGAGGTAGAGCAGGGCAAAGGTGCCCAAAATAGAAATCGGGATCGCAGCGGCGGGGATGAGGGTGGCTCGGGCATCGTGTAAAAAGAAAAAGATGAGCACGATGACCAGCAGGCAAGAGATTCCCAGGGTGACCACCACCTCATGAATGGCGTCTTCCACATACAGGGAGGAGTCAAAAGGGATGTCCACTTTGACGTCGGATGGAAGGGTGGGACGGATGACGTCCAGTTCGGCGCGAACCCTTTTAGCCACCTGCACGGCGTTGGCGTCCGACTGTTTTACCACGCCCAAACCCACCGCCGGTTCCCCCTTGAACCGGGCGATGGTTTCCTCGACTTCCGGACCGATTTCGACTGTGGCCACGTCCCGAAGCCGAATCGGCGAGTCAGCCGATTCCCTGATCACGAGATTTTCATACTGCTCGGGTTGGTCCATCCGGCCTCGGGCGAGAATGCTGAGGGAGCGTTCCTGTCCTTCGATCCGGCCGGAGGGCAGTTCGACATTTTCCCGCTGGAGGAGGCTGCGGATATCGGTCGCCGTGACCTGGCGGGCCGCCATCTTGGCGGAATCGAGCCAGATCCGCATGGAGGGGCGCTTTTCCCCGCCAAAGTTGATACCACCCACCCCGGGGAGCACCTGGAGGCGGTCTTTGATCTGACGCTCGGCCAGGTTGGTTAGTTCCAGTGTGGAACGGGTGGCGCTGGAAAGGGCCACCCACATGACCTCTTGGGCGTTGGCATCCTGCTTTGCCACAATCGGCTCCTTGATGTCGTCCGGGAGTTTGTCACGCACCCGGCTAATGCGGTCCCGGACATCTTGGGCCCCGGTGTCGACATCGTGATTGAGTTCGAATTCCACAATGATGGCGCTCACCTGTTCCCGGGATTCACTGCGGAGAATTTTGATTCCGGGAATGTTGTTTAACTCCTGTTCCAAGGGCTCGGTAACGTCGGCCTCGACCAGTTCCGCGTTGGCTCCGGGATAGATCGTGGTGACGGAAACAATGGGGGGATCGATGTTGGGCAGTTCGCGGACGGGGAGTCGTGACAACGCAACCAGACCGACCACGACAAAGGTCAGGTTGAACATGGTGGCGGCAATGGGCCGCCGAATGCAGAACTCGGGAAGGGTCACGGGGTCGTGGCGGGTTTTTCCGTAAGTAGCTTCCGGCCCGGAGACAGGCGCAGATTGCCGGATCGGGCGACTAAATCCCCGGCCTGCAGACCCTTGAGAATTTCAACTTTTCCCGGAACACGAAGTCCCGTCTCCACCGGAACCAGCTCCGCCACCCCCTCGTTCGAGCGGTACACGGCAAAACCCCCCGCGTTGGGGAAAAGGCACTCTTCGGGAACGGTGAGGGCTTTGGGTTTGGTTCCGACCGTGATCTCCAAATTGGCAAACATCCCGGGTTTGAGGCGTAAATCGGAGTTGGGCACATAGGCTCGGACCTGCACGGTGCGGGTTCCGGGGTCGACCCGGGGCTCAATCAGATAAATCTCTCCCGCAAAAGTTTCCTCCGCGTAGGCGGCTACTTTGAGACGAATCGTTTGCCCCGGGCTGATTTTGGCGCTGTAACGTTCCGGTACGCTGAAGTTCAGCTTCATGCGATCCAGGTCGTAAATGCTGACCAGAATCGTCTGAGGGTTGACATACTGACCGACACTGACAAACCGTCGTCCGAGGATGCCGTCGAACGGTGCGGTGAGCGTGTACTCGGTCATCCTTTTTTTGGCCAAGGCCAGGGAGGCTTCCATACGGGAAAAGTTGGCGTGGGTCTGGTCGTGTTCCTGTTGGGAGATGGTGCCGTCAGACAGCAGCATATCGGCCCGGTGGATGGTTTCTTGGGCCAGTTTGTAATCCGCCTCGGCTTCGGCCACGGTGGCGGCTTGTTTCGATTCATCGATCTGAAGGAGAAGATCGCCTTTTTTCACCGTCTGTCCCTCGGTCAAACGGATCGAGGTAATTTCCCCATCCACTTCCGGGCGAATGTCGACCGACTCCTCGGCATCGAGTGAACCCACAGCATCGAGGGTCTCCTGCAAGGGGCCTGCCTCCACTGGGACCAGTTCCACCGGGACGGGAGCGTCCTTCGGTGGACCTCCTCCTTTCCCGCAACCAGCCAAAATGGCGGTGGCCATGATAACGAAAAAGTAATTCATGAGATGAATGGTTAATAATGTGAAGTATCTGATATGGGGTCAAGTTGGCAGTATGGAGCGGATGGCACGAATCAGAGTCTCCAGGCCTTCCCCGTTCTGAGCGGAGACGGGGTAAATGGTTTTTCGGGCCGCGGTTTTAAGGATGATAAGATGCTTCTTCGCTTCCGGTAGGTCGCATTTGTTGGCGGCGATTAGGAAGGGCCGTTTCCCCAACGACGCATCATGGAGGCGTAGCTCTTTACGCAGCAGTTTGTAATCCTCCACGGGATCCCTGCCTTCTGTGCCGGCCACATCGATCACCATCAGCAAAACCGCACACCGTTCAATATGTCGAAGAAAATCGTGACCCAGACCCTTGCCGGAATGAGCGCCCTCTACCAACCCGGGAATGTCGGCGAGAGTGAAGCGGGTTTCCTCCGGACCGCCTACCACGCCAATGTAAGGGGCCAAGGTGGTGAAGGGGTAGGGGGCGATTTTGGGTCGGGCGGCGGAAAGTGCGGCCAACAGGCTGGACTTGCCGGCGTTGGGTAAGCCCACCAAGCCCACTTGGGCGATGGATTTTAACACGAGGATGAATTCCCCGGCTTCGCCCGGTCGTCCGTCCTCCGCATAGCGAGGGGTCTGGCGAACCGAGCTGGCGAAACGGGAATTGCCCCGCCCCCCGCGACCCCCATGGCAAAGCACAAATGTTTCTCCGGGCTGGGTCAGGTCCGCAATCGGTTCACCCTCTTCGCCGGGTGGAAGGGGATACACCACGGTACCGGGAGGGACTTTTAAGAGACAGGGTTTGCCGTTTTTTCCCGTGCAGTTCTTTCCGCTTCCGCCCCCCCCGTGTGCCGCCCGGGCATGAGGTCGAAAGCGAAGATCAACCAAGTTGTTTAGTTGGGGGTCGACCTCGAGGATCACATCGCCACCTTGTCCTCCGTCCCCGCCGTCCGGTCCTCCTTTCGGCACGAATTTCTCGCGAAGAAAGCTGATGGCTCCCCGACCCCCGTTTCCCGCCCGCGCGTGGATGCGAACCCGGTCAACGAACATCGGACTTCTCCAGCCAGGATGCCAAAGGGGAGGCTAGGAATGTCGCGATGGCGGCGCCCACGGCCAAAGGCAACGCCCCGGAATAGCCGCCAAACTTGGCTGCCAACCATCCCAGACCATAAATGGTTCCTGCCAGGATCAAGGATTCGACGACGGAATCGCGCCATGGGCGACTGCGGAGGAGTCCCAGCGTGGCACCAGAAAAAAGCACGGTGAGGATCAGCCAACCGGGTGGATGTAACACCGGGCGGGGCCCTTGAGCCAAGCCCTGCCAAGCCCGCACCACGGCCTCCGAAAGTGTGCTTTTGCCCCATGGGGAATCAATCGCGGGATCGACCTCCGGGAGGGCGCCGGAAAGGATCACCGGTCGTTTCGATAGAGTGGAGAGATCATAGTATGGGCGAACGCCAATCCTCTCTTGCTCAGCTGCCAGCACGACCCCGCGAATTTCCATTTTGGTGGGGGTGGGTTCCGGGCTGGACCAATCGACCGGGATGGATCCCCGAAGATCCAAGGGGATCGTTTGAATATCCCGGTTTTGAGAGTCTCGCAGGATCAATTTTCGTCCCCGTAATTCCGACCGGGAGAGATCCGCCTCCATTTCCTGAGCGTACATGATGAGCAGCCAGGAGGGGATGACCACGCCCTGTTGTTGAAAGACCATGGGGAGTCGGTTGAGCATCCCGTCCGCCTCCGGAGTGACTTTCCAGGCTGCTACGGCGGCGTTTTTTTGCAGCCGTTTCCGGCACCAATCAAGCGTTTTGGGCCAATTTGCCGCATGCCGTGTACTGGGGAAATGGTCAGCGTTTTCGTCCCAAGGGGCACCTGACAGACTATTTCACCGACAATGCGCTGGACGCGATTGAGGCCAATAAGAACCGGCCTTTCTTCATGTATCTGGCCTA
>RGGS01000074.1 GCA_010024525.1 Verrucomicrobiota bacterium
GGAGCCCATGGAAGCCCCAGAACCCAAAGTGACCCGCGATCCGCCTTGGATTGTGGTTTGTCCGGCATAGGTGTTTTGCCCATTGAGCGTGTAGCTCAAGGATGAGGCGGCATTGGAACCCGTCCCAGTTCCCACAAACGTCAAGGCCCCTGCGTCACTGATCACTCCGTTGACCGTCAGGGGAGAGTTAGTATTTAAAGTCTGCAGGGAGAGCGTTACCCCGTTGGAAATGGAAATGCTGCGATCCGCCGCCAAGACGCCCGCGCCAGTGTTAGAGCCTGGGGAGTAAGAAAGGGTGGAATTGCCACCGACGATGATGTCGTTGTTGGCATCGCCCAGACTGCTGTCCTGATTATAGGTCAATGTCCCGGCATTGAGATTGATGTTGCCAGTGTAGGTCATGGGAGTGGTGTTAAAACGGAAAGTGAAGTTGCCGGCCCCCGTCTTAGTAAAACCGTTAGTCCCCAACAGCGTAGCATAAATGAAAGCCGTTCCGTTGTTGGTGGCCACATTGAAGACAGGTTTGCCTGTTGAGGTGCCCAGGGTGAGCGTGTCATTGGTAATTGCGTTGTCGCCGATCACCACGCTACCAGAGCTGTTGGAGAAATTGAGGGTTCCGACAGTAAAATTCGTGTTTGACCAGACGACTCCTGTGTTGGTGGCGACGTTGGTAAAGTTGACCACGGCATCAACGGCATTCGGGACGGAACCCCCGCTCCAAATCGCCGAGTTCGTCCATTGAGTGGTACCGTTCGTAGTCCCGATATAAGTTATTTGCGCATTCGCCTCAGCTGCCAAACCTAGGAGGGAGGCCGAAAACAAAAAAAGACCAAGAAAGGAAATTCTAAAATTTTTCATCCAATAAACCTTTTTGTGTTGGACCGATTTAAAGAGCTTAAGTTCAAATAAATCTCATTGGTTGTGTTGTTAGGGATAACAAGTTGCATTTCTAATTTATAGTACCTTTGCCGGTGGAATGCTAGACAACCAATCGGCTTTACAAGTTAAGTTGCCAAATTTTGGGTTAGTCTCAAATTATATTTATTTTATAAGTCCTTTATTGAAAACACCATCTACAAGAAGCACTTTTCTGGCTTCCGGAATTCCCAGCTCCCGGCTCTGGATCAATTGAACAATCAGTCCAACTCCAGCGGACCCAATCTCCTTGTCCTGCTGGTCAATGCCCGCCTGATGTTTATCGCCCCGGGCCAGATTGACCACCCATGGGCGGGTTCCTACAGGTAACCTGCCCTCGACCACCGAACCAGGAAAAGCGTTGTTGTCCAAAACAGCCTCCACCCGGTGCCGTTCCAGCCATCGGACTAAATCGGGACTCGTCAATTCCGGCTTCGCCATGCGGAGGGCGGGTATCTTCTCCTCTCCCCGGATCAGTTCCTGGTCAAGGAGGTAGCCGGCCAGGAAGTTGGAGGCTTTGTCATGCTCATAGACGCTGATCATGCCGATGCGGCGGATCCCCAATTTCCGCAATTCACGCATTGCCAACCGAACCGACTCCACCTGGGCATGGGTGACCACATGGAAACGCGGTTGCACCACGGAAACGCCGAACGCCACCACCGCATACGAGCCAAAATCCATCACTCCCTCGAGGGACTCCTCCCGATCCAACGGCCCAAGCAGAATGCCTGGACAATTGAGCGCCCGCAAAACTCTCTGCACTCCCAGCCATCCACCCAAGGTGGCCAAATCCAGTTCCTCCACCTTGTAGCCCATGGCCTCCGCCCGCTCGCGCGCCCCTGCCAGATAGAACTCAAAATTTGGATTGGAATGGTACTGGGCGGGGTTTTTGAACCGGTTCACGAAGGCCAGAGTGGCGTGAAAGGAGGCAGGCCGCACCTTCATGCGGTACGAACTGAGGGCGGAGAGCATCGGATCGGCCCGGTAGCCCATCTGCCGGGCCAGCTTCTGCACCCGCTTGCGCGTTTCCTGTGAAACCTCCGGACTGTTTTTCAGCGCCAAAGAGACCGCCGCATGGGAAATCCCCGCCTCAGCCGCAATGTCCCGCAGCGTTACCCGTCTTTGCATCTGGACAAGGAAAGTCCTTTCCTTGTTGAGATCAAGCCTCTTTGCATTACGCTCGCCGTAAATGCGGACTTTTCCAGTCGTTCTGCGGCTTTTTGGGGTGGCGGTCCTTGGCTTGTTCTTATGTTCCTGCTCTTCCCGCTCGCCTTCCGGGAAGTCCCCTCCTCCCAACATCATCCATGTCATGACGGATGACGGGGCCGCCGACATGCTTCCCGGCAGTACCCGCTACCCCTTCCTGCAGATGCCTGCCGTGGCTCGGTTGATGCGCGAGGGATCGACCGCCGAAAACTTCTTTGTCTCCTACTCCCTCTGCTCGCCCTCCCGTGCATCCATCCTCACCGGCACCTACGCCCACACCCATGGCGTCACCACCCACGACACCGGCATGAAAATGGAACCCGACTGGCAAAAACTCCCGCCCTTCCCGGAAATTCTCCGCCAAAACGGCTACACCACCGCCTTTGTGGGAAAAATCCACATGGCCGACCTGACCGGCGCCCATCAGATCCGCCCGGGTTATGACCTCTGGTTCAGCTTCACGGGACAAGGCGAATACTTCAACCCGCGGCTCAACGAGAACGGGTGCGAATCCCGTGCCGAAGGGTACATGACCGACCTGCTCAACGAGCGCGCCCTGCGTTGGCTGGAAAAAGAAAGGGATCCTAGCAAACCCTTCTGTCTTCTCCTTTGGCATAAAGCCGTTCACGAGGACTTCTCCCCCGCCCCGCGCCACCGCGGTCAGTACGCGGCGGAGCCGCTCCTTCCTCCCACCGACGGGTCCCACCACGAAACCTTCTGCGGTAAACCGGAATGGCTCCGCGTCCGGGCCCTTGGTCCGGAGCACGCAGGATCCATCCCCACCGTTTTGCCGGAAAAACCGTGGGTTCCCCGTACCAACAACATCCTCGGCATGCTCCGAGGGATGAGTGCTGTCGACGAGGGGCTGAGCAGAATCCTCGACTACCTTGACCAGGCCAATCTCGCCACCAACACCATCGTCATCTTCACTTCCGATAACGGCTCCTATCTCGGCTCCCACACTTTCTACGACAAACGTCTCGGCTATGACGCTGCCCTGCGGATTCCCTTTGTCTTGCGTTACCCCGCCAAAGTCCCCGCCGGTTCCCGCATGGCCGAGATGGGGGTCAATGTCGACACCGCCCAAACTCTCCTCGACTGGGCCGGGGTACCTGCTCCAGATCACCAACAGGGTCGCTCCCTCACCGCCGCCTTTGAAGGCAAGCCCCATGCCCCAAGGGAGGATTTTCTGGCCGAATACTACGTGGATGATAACTACCCATACGCTGGGACCAATATGGTTGCCGTGCGCACTCCCGATTGGAAACTGATCCAGGCCGAGGACGCCAAACCGGAAAACACCGAACTTTACGACCTTAAAAAAGATCCGGCGGAACTGCGTAACCTTGCCGATGATTCTTCCCACGCCCCGGTTCTTCGCGACATGCTCGCCCGGTTGGAGCGCCTCAAACAAGAGACCCGCTTCACTTGGGACCGCGACTGGCGACGGCGCGAGATCGTCGAAAAAGAAAAGCGCCGCTAACAATGATTATGACTTCGGCCGCTCAGTTAACGCTCCACTCGGATTTCACCGCCGGCGAAGTGGATTCCCGACTCTTCGGATCTTTTGTCGAACACCTTGGACGCTGTGTCTATGGGGGCATCTACGAGCCTGGCCATCCCACCGCCACCGACGAGGGATTCCGAGGGGACGTTCTGGAGCTGGTCCGGGAACTCGGCCCCACCCTGATCCGTCACCCAGGGGGCAACTTCGTGTCCGGTTACCGTTGGGAAGACGGCGTGGGACCGTCCCACGACCGCCCCCGCCGGCTGGATCTGGCATGGAAGACGTACGAATCGAATGAATTCGGGCTGAACGAATTCTGCTCTTGGGCACGGTCGGCTGGAACATCCGTGATGGAGACGGTCAATCTCGGCACCCGGGGTCCTACCGAGGCACAGGCACTCGTCGAATATGCCAACCATCCCGGCGGTTCCTACTGGAGCGATCTACGCCAAAGCCATGGGGTGGAAAAACCCCACGATATCCGCCTCTGGTGCCTCGGCAACGAAATGGACGGAAACTGGCAGATGGGCGCCAAGACCGCCCCCGAATACGTCCGCGTTGCTTCCGAGTCCGCCAAGATGATGCGTTGGACGGATCCCCGAATCGAGCTCGTGGCCTGCGGCAGCACAGCTCCAAATATGAACACTTATCCGGAATGGGATCTGGAGGTGGTGGACGGACTTTACGACCACGCCGACTATCTTTCCCTCCACACCTATATTGATCCGAAAAAAGACCGCCTCGCCTTTCTCGCTGCCCCGATGCAGATGGAGGAATACATTCGGCGGGTCATATCGGTCTGCGACGTGATTCGGGCCAAACGGCGAGGGAAAAAGGACCTCAACCTCGCCTTCGATGAGTACAACGTCTGGCGGATTTCCGACTATGCCGCCAACTTACCGAAGGAGTGGCGAGTGGCCCCTGCCCTGCTGGAGGATACCTATGATGTCGTGGACGCATTGGTGGTCGCCACCATGATGCACGTTCTGCTTCGTCAGGCCGGTCGGGTAAAGATCGGTTGCCTGGCCCAATTGGTGAACGTCATCGCGCCCATCCGTACGGTGAATGGCGGTCCGGCCTGGAAGCAGACCATCTTCCATCCCTTCCAAATCATGGCCCGACACGCCCGCGGACTTTCCCTACAACCCGCCCTCCGATGCAGCACTGAAAAACACCGGGAGCTGGGCCCCATCCCTGTCCTCGATGCCGCCGCCGTCTTGGGAGAGAGATCGCTTTCGATCTTCGTGACGAATCGCTCTGCCTCTCATTCCGTGCCTCTGCAGATCCGGGTGCCGGATCTGCAGCTCGGCTCCCGCGCCACGGGGCTGGTTCTACAGAACCGCAATCCCCGCATGACCAACACGGCCCGCCGCCCCGATGCCATCCGCCCACGACCCATCCGTCCGGTGCCGATGGGGAAAAAAGGATGCAAAATTCTGCTCCCGCCCCTTTCGTGGAGTTGGCTGGAAATCCCCCTCGCCGGCTGACAGCGCTAGCCGCCGCGAATTTCCTTCCCCTCCCCTTCAAACTCGTAAAGCCCGGGAGAAATTTCTCGATTGGTTCCGGGGGAAAACTTCACAGGCGCCTTGAGCTTCCATTTACCCGACTTCTCGGCTTCGAGGACCAGTTTCCCGTTTTCTTCCCGCACTTTCGTGACTGCCTCGGAGCACGAGGCACGGGTGACCAGATAACCCTCCGATTTTCCGTTCTCTACCGGCAAAAGAAAGGTGAAACGATACCGATCGTTCCCATCCCCATCCACCTGGTACTCGCGGCGCCAATCTGTCCCCCCGGCGGCCCACTTACCGTCTTTCCAGAGGAGAGGAAGAAGTCGGCCTGAAAATCCCCGCACCGTAACCGGCACCACCCCTACTCCTCCCTCCAAGGAAAAGGCACAGGCCTCCCCCTCTGCGACTAAACGGGCGGGAAAATCCCTTTCCTTCTTGCCCAACGTGACCGCCGCCACCAGCGGTCGGCCCAGCGCGTATCGTTTCTGCTCCTGCCGGGCCAACTCCCCCTCCGGGGCCGGTTCCCCGTAGGGCATCAACATCAGATCCATATCGACATAATCACCGGCTTGAAGGGCCAGTTTTTCCAGCGGGGCCGTCAACCACCAGTTCACCCCTCGCGGCCCCACCTTGCCCGAGACGGTAGGAGCCATGATTTCCTGGCCACCCAACTTGGCGCGAAAGCCCCGCAACAGCACCACCGTGGCGATCCGTACCTTCGGATTTTCCTTCTCCCCCAAGGGGGCTTGCCAGAGTGGTTCCGATTGCAACCAAGGTGCCTCCCCACCCACCGAAGCTCCCAGAACAAAAGATGGGCCATCTTTCACCTCCGCCTCGGAAACTTTTCCATTCGGACCGGTCCAAAGAAGTTTTTCAAACCTCAGCCGCTCATGGATATTCAAGAGTCGCAGATCCATCCGTGCGTCTCCCCGGATCTCCACGGGGCTCTCCCAATCGTACCTGAGTTTCACAAAGGTCCGCATCTGGTCCTGCTGGGGAATCTCCGTCACTTCCGCCCGGATCCGGGCCGCCCCATCCGTCGAACGAAAGTGCATGGTAAAGCGGGTCAAGTTTGGGCTGATCGATTCAAAAATGGTGCGTTCATGGGAGGGCCGGACTCGGTTCTCGTCATACGTCAGGAAGCCCGGAAGCTGCACGCACTCGTGATTCGGTTGGCCCTTCATCATCGGTCCGTTCATGGGGCGGAAGTCAGGAATGGAGAGCACCGCCCCCGGCCATGCCATCCATGGCAGGTTGAAACAGGTGGTCTCCTGCACCCCGGTGGAGAGATGCCAATAGGGAAGAAAGAAACGGATGAAAGAGACCTGTTTAATCGGGCACGAACCCCAGTTCTGAAAAAGCTGGTGAAGTTGACCGCGAAACTTTTGTCCGGCGGGAATGG
>RGGS01000075.1 GCA_010024525.1 Verrucomicrobiota bacterium
CCAGCCCTCGCAGGATATCTCGGCCTACCTAGCCCCGGTGGCCCTGCTGAATCTTCCGCGGAACTGCAAGCTGTACCATGGGGAGCCGTTCGGGCCGGTTGATTCCGTGGTGGTGGTTGACAGCGTGGATCAGATGGTGGCGGAGATGAACGTGTCGAACGGAAATCTGGTTTCCAGCTTGGCCACGGATGACGCCAACCTGGCCAAGCAGGTGGCAATGGACCTGCGTTGCTTTAAATTCGGCCACAACAAGGTTCGCTCCCGGGGTGACAACGAGGAAAGTTTCGGCGGATTCGGGCAGTCGTGGAGAGGATGTTTTGTGGGTGGGAAATATCTGGTGGAGTCAGTTACCCAAGGGCCCGCAGGGGAGAGGTTAAAGGGGAATTTCCCCGATTACGTGCTTTTGCCGGAGCAGCGGTAGTTTTTTAGTTTCGGCGGCCGGGGATTCGCCGATTGATCAGCCAAAGCGAAACGGCCACAAGCAGGATAATCAGTCCGCTGACCCCGAGTTCGATCATGGATTGGGTGAACTTTTCTTTTTCGAAGAGCTGACCCCCGGATTCGCTGACGGAAAGGCCAGCTCCAATGGCCAGAATCCGGCGGGTGACGCTGATGCCGGCAATTACGAGGAAGGGATTCAAATCCTCGATACCGACATCGTGTACCGGGGACAAAAGAAGGCGGGTGACAGTGCGCAGAAGCTCCATGACGATCATGATCAGGAGGATCTCGTTGATCAGGGTGATGAGGGTGGAAAAAAAGGGCTGTCCGGCGGAGGAAAGGACAAATTTGGCTAGGTAAACGGCGATGGCTCCCGCAACAAACAGAAGAAGAATGGCTACCGCCCCGTAGGTGATGGTCTCTCCCCTGGCAATCAAGCGGAGTAGTTTTTGGGCCAAGGAAGGTCGGGGCAAGATTGGAGCCATGCGTGATACTTTGAAGCAAAAATAGGTTGTGGCAAGCGGGTTGGCGGATAGTTCGGACGGGGGTAAAGTCAACCCATGGCTCGGATTGCCTTATTTTATGATGCGGATTGTGGCTTTTGTCAGGCCAGTGTGGACTGGTTGGTCAAGAGAAGCCTCCCAGGCACCTTTGAAGTGATCGCCTATCAGGATGAGAAGCGCATGCATCGGTATCCGATGGTGGATCGAACTTTGGCCGATAAGGGAATCCAAGCCCTGGGTGAAGACGGGAAGTTGTGGAAAAAAGCTTCCGCCACCGGATTTTGCCTAAGGTATCTTCCGGGATGGGAGTGGTTGGGGAGTCTTATTCTTTTCCCCTTGGTACAGCCGTTCGCCGCATTGGGGTATGCTTTGGTGGCAAGAAATCGGCAGGCCATTTCCCGATGGATGGGTCTGAATGCCTGCCGGGTCCCTGGCGCCAAACAGGGATGAGTTTGGCGGGATTGTCCGCCTTGGAGCGGGAAATCGTGGTTTGTCGGAAGTGCCCCCGGTTGGTCAAGTGGAGGGAGCAGGTGGCCCGGGTCAAAAAGGCCGCTTTTGGCCAAGAAACATACTGGGGAAGAGCGGTGCCGGGATGGGGAGATCCCGAGGCCAAGATTGTAGTGGTGGGTTTGGCTCCGGGGGCGCATGGGGCCAACCGAACCGGCAGAATGTTTACCGGGGATGAATCGGGGAGGTGGCTCTACCGGGCCTTGTGGAAAGCGGGGTGGGCCAGTCAGGCGGAGAGCACAGGCCGGAAGGACGGATTGAAATTAAAAAAAGTTTGGGTCACCTCACCCGTAAAGTGCGCTCCGCCGACGAACCGACCTGCCCCCAAAGAGCGGGATGCCTGTTCCGGGCTCTTTCATCGAGAAATGGATCTCTTGAAGGAGGCGAGGGTTTATCTGGCATTGGGGGGGTTCGGATTTGAGGCGGTGGCTAGGTATTTTGGTTTGAAGCCTAAGCCAAAGTTCGGTCATGGGGTGGAAGTGGAGCTTCCGGGGGGGCGGTGGTTGTTGGGATCATATCACGTCAGCCAGCAGAACACGTTTACGGGGCGGTTAACGGAGCCGATGTTGGATGGGGTGATGCGCCAGGCGGCCAAGCGGGCCGGGTGAGTCACGCTGGAAGGATTTGCGCTCGAGAGGATTTGAACCTCCATGGGTTGCCCCGCTACCACCTCAAGGTAGTGCGTCTGCCAGTTTCGCCACGAGCGCGTGAACGGAAATCCTAATTCAGACCCCGCGGAATGACAAGTCGAGGGGTCATGCCTCAGTCGCTGGAACGGGGCTCCTGATGTAACTCTTTCAACCGGAGTTGTCCGCAGGCCGCATCGATATCATGGCCCTTTTCCCTGCGAACGGTGGCCCGAACTCCGCCTTTCAGCAGAGTTTGACAAAAGATCCGGATCGCCGTTTCCGGGGGCCTTTCGTAGGGCAGGCCTTCAACCTTGTTGTAGGGAATCAGGTTTACCTTGGCGTGAAGTCTTCGGGCGTGCTGGGCCAAGAGTCTGGCCTGTTCCGGGGTATCGTTGATTCCAGCGAGAAGAATGTATTCGAAAAAGATCTGTTGATGTTTTGCCCGCACGAAGGCGTCACAGGCCTCGAGAAGACGAGCCAGCGGATAGCGCTTATTGACCGGCATAATTTTATTTCGGATTTCATCGCTGGCGGCGTGCAGGGAGAGGGCCAAGCGGAACTGGAGCGGATGATGAGCCAACTCCTCGATTTGTGGGGCAAGGCCGCTGGTCGAGATGGTGATATGGCGGGCTCCCATGCCGATTCCGGAAGGAGAGATGAGAAGGTCGAGGGCTTGGAGCAAGTTGGGCAGGTTGGCCAAGGGTTCACCCATCCCCATGAAGACCAGATTATCCGGTCGGCGACCGGCAATCCTGGCGGCCTCGATCACCTGCCCGACGATTTCGCCGGCTGTCAGATTGCGACGCCAACCATCGATCCCGCTGGCGCAAAAACGGCAACCATAGGCGCAACCGACCTGGCTCGAAACGCACAAGGTGAGGCGCGTGCTACGGTTGCCGGAGGTGCCCAAGGTGGCTGGAATGAGAACCGACTCCACCATGGACCCATCCCCCAGTTTCCAAAGAAACTTCCGGGTCGTGTCCTCCGATCCTTGAACTTTAACCGGCTCGGCGGCCCGAAGGCGGAAGCGGGAAGCGAGATCGGACCGGAGGGGGGCGGGAAGATCGGTCATTTCGTCGTAAGAGGAAACAAAACGTTTCAAGACCCAGTCCCGAATCTGTTTTTCCCGGTAGGTCTCTTTCGGGGGAAGATTCCAATCCGTGGCAGAAACATCCAGCAGGAGCGGTTTCACGAGGGTCCCGTGTCCCGGCAGGTCAGCGGGCCCCCCGTCCGAACAGGACGGCGGGAATAGTGCGGAGCAGAATCTGGAAATCCAGCCAGAGGGACCATTGGTCAATATACTCCAGATCCAAGCGAACCCAGTCGGAAAAGTCGGTGACCTCGTTCCGGCCGGAAATCTGCCAAAGGCAGGTCATGCCGGGGGAAACGCTCAACCGGCGTCGCTGGGCATTGGCCGTCATGGCCAAGGTTTCGTAGGTGGGCAGAGGGCGAGGGCCCACCAGGCTCATTTGCCCCAAGAGAACATTGATCAGCTGCGGCAATTCATCGAGGGAAGTGAATCGGAGGAAGGCGCCGACTCGGGTGACCCGGGGGTCTTTTTTGATTTTGAACACCGGCCCCTTCATTTCGTTGAGAGCCTCCAACTCGGCTTTCTTCATCTCCGCGTCGGAATGCATGGTGCGAAATTTATACATGGTAAAAGGGTCGCCGTGACGACCGCTCCGGCGTTGGGCAAAAAAAGCGGGGCCGGGGGATTCCAATTTGATGGCCAGCCAGATAGCCAGAAAAAACGGGGACAGGACCAGCAAAAGAGACGCGGACATGATCCGGTCGAAAAGGGTTTTGATGAGCGACTGCCAAGTGCCGGCCCGGGTGGAGCGAAAGATAAGCAGATTGCGGTTCATGACTTCCTCGAATTGGGCGCGGGCAAGCTGGGTGCCGACAAAGTCGGTGCATAGCCAGCTTTCCACCCCTTCCTCCTCACAGGCTTTGATGGCTTGGGCTGCCCATCCCATGTTTTTGGCATGGATGTCAAAGAGGACGATCCCCGCGGAATCCTCATGCATGGCCTGAATAAAGTCCTCGATCGATCCGCCCGCAGTCGAAAAGGTGCGGGTGACGCGCACGCCCACCGGAGAGTCGGAAAACAAATTCACCCATCGATCGGCATTCTCCGCCGAATCGGTTGCCAGCAACAGGCGGACCGTGGCTTGGGCCTCCTTGCGCCTAAAAATCCGGAACCGGTGAAAAAGATTTTCCCGAGCGAGAAGAAAAGCGAAAAAGATGGGCACAAAGAGCATAAAAACAATGCGGCTGGGGGACTGCTTAAAGAAAAACACCACGGAAATGCCGACGAGGAACAAAATCAGGCCGATCTCAAAAAGGTTGGCCCAATTCAGACTCTGCCCCCGCCCGGCAAAGCTGCGGTATCCACCCCGCCGGCTTATGACAAAAGGAGCCAAAAAACCCATCAGCGCGATGTAAGGCAGGTAGAGCCCAAAATCTCCAATTTCCCTGGATTCGAGCGGGATCCATTTTGGAAGAACATGGACCCGGATGAAAAAAGCCAAAACCATGGCGGCGCCAGCCAGAAGACCGTCGACCAGCTGGAGCCAGAATCGTACCTGGCGGACATCACTCAGGTTCATCCTGAAACTAAAATGCCCCCATGAGGAGCTTTCGCCAAGTCACCGGGAGGCTTGCTGCCACGTCCGAGGCTAGAACCGCGGGACCCCCGTGGCGGCAGGCATGATCGGCAGCCAGGCCGTGCCAGACCACACCCAGGCGACAGGCATCCCTTACCGGGTAACCTGCAGCTAAGAGTCCTCCGAGAAGGCCGGACAGCAAATCTCCCATGCCGGCAGTGGCCATGGAGGGTCCGCCGGAACCGTTGTGGCTGATGGGATGTCCGGCGTGGGCAACCAAGGTGTGGGGTCCCTTGAGGACCAGAGTGGTGGACGAGTGTTGGTCCATCCACTCCTTGGCAGAGTCTGCGCGATCATGGATCGGCTGGCCGAGAAGTCGGGAGAGTTCGCCCGCGTGGGGGGTAAGGATCAGGGGGCCGCCGGCAGTGGAAATCAGATCTGGCCTCCGGGCAAGGACATCCAAGGCGCCCGCATCCAAAACGACTGGCTTCTTGACGATGGGGAGAAACTCAGTCAGGAAACTTTCCAAATCCTCGGAAGGAGCAAGGCCGGATCCAATCACGAAGGCATTTGCACCCGTGAGGAAAGTTTCCAAATCAGGAGTACTGCCGGGGGATAAATCTTTCAGCAAAAGCTCGGGAAGGTGAGGCGAAAGAGGGGCTGAAATTGTGCGATCATTGAAAAGCCGGACATAGCCCGCTCCGGAACGGAGGGCTCCCAAGGAGGATAAAAGAGCCGCTCCGGGGTAAAGGTGGGAGCCTGTCCAAAGATGGACGACTCCAGCTCCGGTCTTGTGAAGGTCTGCCGGACGACGACGGATAAGTTGGATGGCTTCTGAGGGGAGAAAGAAATCTCCGGCGGGCTTGGGTGAGGGAACTCCAAAATCGACGGGGACTCCGCGGATTTGACCGACCCAAGGCAAAGCGGAATCGCGGAGACAGCCCATTTTGACCGATCCCAGAGCCAGCGTGAGATGAGCGAGAAACACCGGGCCGGGAGTGGAGCCATCCCCGGGATGAAGACCGGAGGGGAGATCCAACCCAACATTCAAGTCGGAATCCCTCTTTTGCTCGGAGATCCACGATAGGATTCCCCCCTCAGCGGGATGGGGCGGAGGGGTTGCCCCCAAGCCCAGCAGGCCATCCACCACGAGGCGAGGGCCCCGGGCTTGAAGAAAACGGGCGGGTTTGGCTGGCCAGACCAAGGCTTTTTTCCAGATTTTGGGTTTTACTCTGGGATCCGGGTGGACTCGCCGACCGGGGGATCGGGAGAGAAGAAATTCGACGTCCCAACCGGCATGCTTGAGTTCCAGACCCACGAGAACGGCATCGTCCCCGTTATGTCCGGGTCCGACCAAAACGAGGGCTTGTCCGGGATCAGGCAAAAAAGGTTGAAGGGCTTTCCAGGCCCCATCCACCGCCTCGCGCATCAGATCCTTTAGGCGATGCCCAGTCTTCAGGCTTTTTTCTTCCCAGGCTCGGGCTTGGGCAGGGGACAAGACGTTCATGATCCCAAGAGCGCCACGGTGGCACAGGATAGGGTTTGGGTATGGGAAAGGGAAACGAGAGTGCGGGTAACCCCCCGGGTGCGGGCTAATTCAGTCGCAGAGGCATGGAATTGCAGGAAGGGTTCGCCGCTGGCATGGCGCCCGACCTCCAACCCAAGCCAAGGCAGGGATTCCCCAATTCCGGTGCCGAAGGCCTTGGCGGTGGCCTCTTTGGCGGCGAACCGTGCCGCCAGATGGGCGGCAGGGCGGGACTGGGCGACGGCGTAGGCAATTTCGGCAGGGAGAAAGATCCGCTCCAAAAAACGATCACCAAATTTGGTGAT
>RGGS01000076.1 GCA_010024525.1 Verrucomicrobiota bacterium
GGTAGCTCAGTTGGTAGAGCAGGTGACTCTTAATCACTTGGTCCTAGGTTCGAGTCCTAGCCGGGGCATCGCCGAGGCCTCTCCAGTGGTTGCATCCCCGGGCGGATGACATCATGATGGGGGAAGTGAGTTTTTGGCAAAACTTCAAAAAGTTCGCGATGCGGGGGAACGCCATGGATTTGGCCGTGGGGGTGGTGGTGGGAGGTGCGTTTGGCAAGATTGTCTCCTCCTTGGTGAATGACGTTTTGCTTCCGCCCTTGGGGCTGGTGCTGGGAAAGGTGGATTTCAGCAACCTCTTTTTTGTTCTGGGACCGGGTTCGTATCAGACGTTGGCGGAAGCTAAACAGGCAGGGGTTCCGGTCTTGGCCTACGGGGCTTTTTTGAGCTCCATTCTGGATTTTGTCATCATTGCCTTGTCGATTTTTCTGGTCTTGCGATGGCTGGAAAAGCTGCGCTTGCTCCCATCCCTTGCGGTTCCGGTGGAGGAACCACCCCCGACCCGCTCCGAACAGTTGTTGGAGGAAATCCGAAATGAACTCCGTGGCCGGGGCCGAAGCTAGTTCTGCAAACTCGGAAATTCCGGGGTTTAGCCCCGGAACGTTTTCAGTGTGGGGGGATATCCGGTTTTCGGCGGATGCTTTTTTGCGGGCGAAGGTGCAGGGAAACGTGCAAGCCGCCAGGAAACTCGTTCTGGATCCCCTGGCCGAGGTTTCGGGTCGGGTGCAGGGGGGAGATGTCTGTGTTCAAGGAAAGATTGAGGGGGGCCTGGAGGCCATCGGACAGGTTTGGATCAAAGCCGGGGCAAGGCTCCGCAAGCAGTGTGTTGCCCATTCGCTGAGAATTGAGCCAGGGGCGGATTTTTGCGGTGAATTAAAGGTGGGGGGCGGTCGGGCATGAGCGCGATCATTTCCAAGATTGAGGTTGCCTGTCCTGAATGCGGTTGCACCCAATGGGAGTCGGAAAACTTTCTTTCCACGGTTTGCCGCGGTTGTGGTTGCTACTTCAAGTCACCCCGGGCTGCGGGGGAGAGGCGCCGCAAGGTAAAGCGGAAAGCCATCCAGAAGCGGGAGCTTAGCTGCGCTGATTGCGGCGCAGTTCAGGAAGTGGCTTTGGAGGCCCAGTCCTCCACCTGTCTTTCGTGTGGGCGACACTTGGAGTTGGGGCATCGGGAAATTCTGGGGGAGCACCTCGGGAATATCAGTTTGGAGGGGGAGTTAAGGATAGGTCCCAAGGGGAATTACGGGGGATCCAGAGCCCGGGCCGCCCGCATCATTCTGGAGGGGCGATCCAGCGGCTTTTTGGAGGCTCCCGAGTTTTTGCGGGTCAATGGCCAAGCACGGATCCGTTCCGGTGCGGCCGGGGGGCAATTAGAAATCCAACCGGGTAGTGTTTTGGAGTGCGGGGATCGTCTGGACTTTGTTTCAGGTCGAATTGAAGGCGAGCTTCGTTGTCCTGTGGCCCATTTTGACGGCCCCCTTTTTATTGGGCCCGCCGGGTCGGTGGTGGCCGGCAAGATCCAATTTCACGAACTGACGGTGGAACCGGGCGGGAAGATTCAGGGATGGGCCGAATCGCGTGCCGGGGAAGCGACTCCCGCGGATTAGGTTGATCCGAGGGGGGAGTCTTATTTTCCGGACTTGGTGCCTAGGCGGCGAAAAACGGGCGAGAATTCTGGGGCGGCAGCTTTGCCCTCGATGGGGTCGGACCGGCCGCGGAAGGTGGCCGTTTCCGCCACGATGAATTTCGCCGTCCGAACATCGCCGAAAAGCTCCGCTTGATCGCACAGCTCAATCGATTCAGTGGCGGTGATGTTGCCCTGCACCTTGCCTTTGATGATCACCTTGGCCGCATGTATCTCGGCCTTGATCACAGCTTCCGCGCCAATCGATAGGGTTCCTTGGGAAATAATTTCCCCCTCGAAAGTTCCGTTAAATTCCAAACTGCCGTCAAAAGCCAGGGTCCCTTTGATCTCCACCTGATCGGTGATCAGAGCAGAGCGCGGAGAGATAGTTTCTATCCTCGCGGTGTCACTTTTGGACGCCTCCGGATAACTGAAAGTGGCATCCAAGCTGTCTGATTTACGGCCATTGGTTCGAGTAAACATTTTTACATAATAACACGGAAATAACCCTCCTTGTAAAGCCTGGATTTGCTGGTTTGCATTTCGCATAGGGCGGGACTTTTCGGGGTTCTTGACACTGACAGCACCACGAACGCAACCTCCTCCCTTCCATGATTCATCACCTTAAGTTGATTCAGTTAAAAGGGGGTCTCCCGGGATCCCGGGTGGAGGAGATCATGGTGGAGAGCCGGATCCGAATCCTGAAAATTCAGGATGTCCTGAGCCTTGCTTGTGGGAAAAAGATACCGGTCAACGGCCATGACACCTTTCACGATCTTTTTCTGGCTTTGGAGTTTGAGAATAGTCTGAAACGGACGGCAGCTTTTGATCACCCCCTGTACCATCAATTTGAGGCGCAGGTTCTCAAGCCCAACGCACAGAAAATCGAGGTGTTGGAGTTTGAAATGGATCCGGGCAAAGACGTCCGCTTTTCCTAGGCCGGCAAGGGCGGTTACAGCCCAATGAAGAAGAGGGCGATCGTCGGGGTCGGCCTGGCCGGGTTTCCTGAAAAAGCAGCGGGAAACTCCTGGGCCTTTCTTCAGTGGGGGTTGGGTCTGCGAGATCTTGGCTGGGATGTTTGGCTGGTTGAGTCGCTGCAAAAAAAAGAAATATTCAACGCGGCGGGCAAAGCCTGTCCGCTCTCTGAAAGTGTGAATTTGGCGCACTGGAAAAAACTTCTTCACGAAATCGGATGGGATGGCCGGGCCACGCTGTTGGCCGAGGGTGAAAACGTTGAGGAAAGAGGTTTGAGGGAGTTTGCACAGGGGGCGGACCTGTTCCTTAACCTGTCCGGACACTTCAAGCGTCCCGATTTGGTGGAGGGTGCTGCCGCCCGTGTCTATGTGGACCTTGACCCGGTGTTCACCCAGATCTGGGCGAAGGTTTATCAAAGTCCCATGAATTTTGCCGGTCACAATGGGTTCTGGAGTGTGGGGCTCTCCATGGGGCGGGGGGCGGTCATTCCCGATACGGGGCACGCATGGAAGCCTGTGCTTCCACCGGTATGCCGGCGATTTTGGACGGCCGATGCCGCGGGGCACCAGGCCAGTCCGGCGGCGGAGATGGGCCGGGGAAAGTGGACTACCGTCACGCATTGGTACGGATATGCGGCGGTGGAGTGGGAGGGCCGGGAATACGGCAACAAGGCGACAGAGTTTGCCAAGCTCCTAAAATGGCCAGAACGCACGGGGTTACGGCCTTGCGTGGTCACAGATCTGGGCAAGGGGGAGGAAAAGGAAAGCTTCATGAATGGCGGCTGGGAATTTCTTGAGCCCGGCCCGATTTGCTCGGACTGGAGGGAGTATCGGGCTTTTTTGGCGGCCAGCCGGGGGGAGTTTTCCCCGGCCAAATCCGGTTACGTGATCGCCCGGACGGGTTGGTTTAGTGATCGGAGTGTGCTGTATCTCTCCCTGGGAAGGCCGGTTCTCCTGCAGGAGACGGGATGGTCCCGCTGGTTGCCGGAGGGGTTGGGTTTAGTGGCTTTTGAAAATCCGGATGAGGCGGTGGAAAAAGCAAAACAGATAGAGGGTAACTACGAAGCCCACCAACGGGCGGCATTGAGCATCGCCGCGGAGCATCTGGACGCCACGCGGTCGATTCCAAGGGCCCTGGCATTCATTTAAATGCGGGCACGCTCTTGGGCGCGGTAGGTCAACAGGGTAGGATAGAACTCATGCAACAGGGATACCGAGTAGCGGTTGTGGGAGTGACCGGAGCCGTGGGCCAGGAAATTTTGCGGGTCATGGAGCGCAGAAACTTCCCGGTGTCCGAGTTGATTCCTTTGGCCAGCGAGCGGTCGGCTGGCTCCGAGGTGGTCTTTCAGGGGAGGAAGATGAAGGTTCGAAAACTGGAGTCCTCAGCCTTTGAGGGAGTCCAGGTGGCTTTTTTCAGCGCTGGGGCCACGCGATCGCGCGAATTTATCCCCGCTGCCCGAAAGGCCGGGGCCGTGGTGGTGGATAATTCCTCCGCGTTTCGAATGGATCCCCATGTGCCCTTGGTGGTTCCGGAAGTGAATGGGGAACTCCTATCCCAAAAACCCGGATTGATCGCCAATCCCAACTGTTCCGCGGCGATCCTGGCGGTGGCGCTGGCGCCCCTCCACCGTGCCGCGGGCCTCGAAGGCGTGGTCGTGGCAACCTACCAGTCAGCCAGTGGGGCGGGGGCACGAGCGATGCAGGAACTGGAGCATCAGGTCCGCGAATTTGCGGCAGGGAGGGAACCGAAGGCTGAGGTGTTCCCCCATGTTCTGGCTTTCAATCTCTTTTCGCACAACAGCCCGGTGGGCAAGGACGGCTACAACGAGGAGGAATCAAAAATGGTGGAGGAGACGAAAAAGATTTTTGGCCTCCCCGATCTGCGGATGACGCCGACTTGTGTGCGGGTAGCCGTGCCGCGTGCCCATTCGGAAGCGGTGGTGGCGAGGTTTGCCCGACCGCTTACGGTTGAGCAGGCCAGAGCCTTACTGGCCAAGGCCCCCGGTCTTCGGTTGGTGGATGATCCGCGAAAAAACCTTTTCCCCATGCCCAAAGATGCATCGGGGGATCTGGATGTCCTTGTGGGCAGGATTCGAGCCGTGCCCGGAGATGAATGCTCCCTGGCATTCTTTGTCAGCGGGGACCAATTATTGAAGGGGGCTGCCTGGAATGCCGTCCAGATTGCCGAAGAAATGGCCAAACTGGGTGGATTGCCCAGTTAGGTTAAACAAAAGCAACGGCTTAGTGGCCGCCGGAACCGGGAATGGCGGATTGACCTTCCCATGAGGCGGGCTTGTTCCAAGGAAGAGTGCTGACACTCTGATCGTCCTTCGGAGTCCCGTCCGGATTCTTCCCGCTTCCTCCAGAGGCGCAACCGGAGATCAAAATCACGGTCAATAGCCCGCCAACCATCCACGCCATGGATTTCATGATTTCTTAATAGATGACTTGATCACCCACTTCAATTGCCTGAGCGGGAGTTCCCGGGATCAGGTCAGCCACCGAGGTGGTGGCATCCACGGAGACCACCCTTAACTTGCCGATCATTTTCTCCCCCCGGTAAATCACCATGCTAAGTCCCTCGACCACTTGATCGTTCTTGCCTAGGTCCAGGATCACGAAGTTCCAGGTTGGATTGACCGCGACTATTTTGCCGGAAAGTGAAATGGACTTGGTGGCTCCCGGGCGCCGCATCTCTTCGCCCTCCCGCAACTTTTTCAACTCGGCTTCCATCTTGTCCTTGGCCGAAGCCAGCAGCTTGTTTTCACTTTCAGCGACCTTCACTTTTTCTGAAAGATCGCCGATTTCCGAAAATAGCTCGGCGGGCTTCTTGCCCTTAAGCTCATCGGTATAGGTTTGTAGCTGCTCTTGGGTGACCTTGAGTTTTGAGTTGGTGGAATCCAAGTCGCTTTTGGTGGAGGTTAAATCCTTGTCCAACTTTTCGGCCTTGAGTGAAAGCTCCTGATTTTTTGCCTGCGCGTCCGTCAAATCCGACTTGGTTTTATCGAGGGTCGTTTTGGTTGATTTTAAGTCCTCGCTAGTCGCCCCCCAGCTTTCTCCTGCTTTCCCGACCGTGGTTGCCGGCTCCGCCTCGTTTTCGAGGAAGTTGGCGGTGTATTGCAAACCTAGGCCGGGGAATTTACCGCCTTGCAGGCTGGATTCCACGGCCCGCAACTGCTGGCTAAAGCGCGTTTTGGATTCCATGACCATGAAAGCCAGGCCTGCGGTGGCGAGGGATAAGGCCACCGAGCCTCCCAAACTTAGTTTTCCTGCGATCGTCATGGTGCTTGTCTGGGGCAAGACTTCCCCATCCCCTGAAAATCCCAAGGGGAATTGGTGTTTTTGTTCTGCAGTTATTGGCAGGAGTGCGAATTTATGTGAGTTTCTTTTTCCGCTCCCGCGACAGGGCTTCTTCGATTTCACGTTCCGCGGCCAGAAGTTCATTTTGCAACCAGTCCGGAGAAAAGCCAAAAGCCCCAAGGGATTCCACGGCAGTCATTTCCGCATGGTCGGCCGTCACGACCCCAATTTCCCCCCGTCCCGAATGGACCTGCACAATCCTCTCGATGACACTGTCGGCAGTTTGCCCGGCGGAGGCGTAGAGAATCGCCATGGAATCATGGGGCCTTTCATCCTTACCGCCCCGCTGCCCGTCAAACACCAGCGTGACTTTCCATTTTCCTGAATCATGCAGGCGGGAGAGTTGGCGAATCAGTTCTTCGCGGGCGGAGGCGGGTTTTCGGGAGTGGAGTTGCCTGAGATCGGGCCAAGCGTGGATCACGCTGTGGCCATCCACCAGGAGGTAGCGGGGCGCGGGCTCCGTAGAGGGCCGCGCGGTTCGACTCATCCCGCGGCGGGTTTTGTGCCTCCGGCCTTCTTGGCTTCCTTCTTTCGTTTCA
>RGGS01000077.1 GCA_010024525.1 Verrucomicrobiota bacterium
TGGAAACCTATTTCATGTGTGAACAAAACACGGGATTGCACTCAAGAGGGACGTTCCGCGCGAAGGCTTGGTCGCCTGTCGCGAGCGTTGCGTTAACCGCTTGCTAACCATGTTTAATACATAAGCTTAGCTATTAGAGACCCGACTCGGGGTGGCCAGCAGATGATTATCGCCCAAACCAAAACAGTCTCCAAAGCCCACACGCAGACGACCTGTCCTGCATATGCGAGGCTCCACTGGCTGCAGCGAGCCAGTCTGCTGAGCGGGGCGGCGCTGGCCCTGTTGATCGGCGCAGCAGGTGAGGCGGCCAGAGCGCAAAGCTTGGTCGAGGGGACCGCCTATGGGCCGAATAGCCTGGCCCTGGGCGCCGGAAGCGTGGCGGGCGTTACTGGACGGGTCGCCAATTCCGCCACTGCGATTGGCGTGCTCAGTGAAGCGACGGGGGCGGGAGCAACCGCGAGCGGCTCGTTAAGCCAAGCGCTTGCCGGTGGATCCACCGCGACCGGATTCAGGTCTATCGCCGATCAAGACAACGCCACGGCGAACGGCATATCCAGCACTGCGCTCGGGCAACAATCAACGGCCATTGGCGCAAGCAGCAAGGCATGGGGCTCGCAGTCTACGGCCACAGGCGCAACGGCCGATGCATCGGCGGCTGGCGCCAGCGCCTTTGGCGCCAATAGCAGCGCTTCTGGCGTCAATTCGACCGCTCTTGGATTGGCGGCGCAAGCTAGCACTGACAATAGCGTGGCTCTGGGCGCGAGCAGCACGACCGGCGCCGCCATAGCCGTGACCAACGGCTCGGTGGGCGGGCGCACCTATGCCTATGCAGGCGGATCGCCTGTCGGCGTGGTGAGCGTCGGCGCCCCTGGCGCCGTGCGGCAAATCCAGAACGTGGCTCTCAAAAAACTCCGCACGGCGCTGGATACCCTGCCCAAGGGTGGACAGAGACCCTCGGAAGAGGAAGAGGATTGAAATCACCCTCGCTCCGCAGTGCCCGCGATCGTCTCCTTGGCGCCGTCCGCACCATCGAGAGCGCCCGACGCGCCGGGGAACCACAATATGTCACGGATGGAATTTACCGGGACGGACAATTTTTTCGGTTTGCCTGCGCCGACCTGAACGAGCGTTATCAGCGGCGCCGCATCGAACTGGTGGTCGCCTATGACTCCTCGGCTATTCCCCTCGCCTCTCCGCTCGCTTATTTCACCGGGTGTGGCCTGGGGGTTTTGCAACCCTCCGGCAGGGGTCCGATCCTGGACCTTCAATCTATTCCCGCCGCCTGTCGAATCCTGATGGTGGCCGATGTGTTGGACCGCGGATCCCAACTGGCCTCTGGGGCGGCTCTTCTGCGTCAAAGCAAGGGGGAACTGGTGGAAATCGTCACCCTGTTGGAAATTGCCGCCTCGAACGGCTCCAAGAATCTCGCCCCCATACCTACCTACTCCGTCTGCACCCTTCGCTGATTTTTTATCTCCTCCGGGGCGATGGTTTCTTGCGATAGGTAACGGGCTTCTGGTTCTTGGGTTCGGAACTCTCCAGTCCGTTCGTCTTCTTCCACTCCTCAATCTGATCCCGTAAAAGAGCCGCCCTCTCATACTCCAGTTTTTCGGCAGCTTGCCACATCTCCTCTTCCAGTTGATTCAACACTTCGCGGGCGTCGGCCGTGGTCTGGCCCCCCGCCACCTTGTCGTGAATCCCCCTCGCCGACCGGACAATGGTCTGCAAACTTTCCTGCACCCCGCGCACCACCGAGCGGGGAACCAGGTTGTGTTGGCGGTTATATTCCTGCTGCTTGGACCTTCGTCTTTCGGTCTCCCGGAGCAGCGCCTGGATCGACTTGGTCATTTTGTCGGCAAAAAGAACCACCTCCCCGTTAAGGTGGCGGGCGGCCCGCCCGGCAGTCTGGATCAGGGAGGTTTCAGATCGCAAATACCCTTCCTTGTCGGCATCCAAAATACAAACCAGGGACACCTCGGGCAGATCCAACCCTTCCCGAAGCAGATTGATTCCCACCAGAATGTCGATTTCGCCCGATCTAAGTTCCCGCAAAATCTCCACCCGCTCAATGGCATCCACCTCGGCATGAAGATATCGCGCCTTCAGCCCCGCCTCCTTGAGATACTCGGCCAAATCCTCTGCGGTGCGACGCGTCAGGGTCGTCACCAGCACCCTTTCCTGCCGCGCCACTCTCTCCCGGCAAAGGGCGATCGTCTCATCGACCTGCCCTTTTAGAGGCAGAACCTTAACCGGCGGATCCAGCAGACCCGTGGGTCGCACCACCTGCTCCACCACCTGACCTTTCGCCTTGAGCAGCTCAAAAGGGGCTGGCGTGGCCGAAACATAGATCACTTTTGGAAGGGATTTCTCAAACTCTTCGAACTTCAAAGGACGGTTATCCAAAGCCGAGGGCAGTCGAAACCCGTGCTCCACCAGGACAGTCTTGCGACTTCGATCCCCGGCATACATTCCCCCCACCTGGGGAACGGTGGCGTGACTCTCATCCATCACCATCAGAAAATCTCCCCGGAAGAAATCCAGCAACGTGTTGGGTTTTTCCCCCGGTTTTCGACCGGTGAGATGACGACTGTAGTTTTCAATCCCGCTACACGTTCCCATTTCCTCCATCAGATCAAGGTCATACTCCGTCCTCATCTTCAGGCGCTGGGCCTCCAGGAGTTTTCCCGCCAACTCAAACTCGGCGATTCGTTCGGAAAGTTCGGCCCGGATGGCAGTCACCGCTCTTTTCATTTTGTCCCCCGGGGTTACATAGTGCCGGGCGGGGGTCAGAATCTCCCTTGTGGGTCGTCCCAATTCCTCCCCCGTCATTGGCTCATACCGGGTCATTCGTTCAATCTCATCGCCCATCAACTCCACCCGCACCCCTGCATCCTCGTGGGCCAGCAGGATTTCGATGGCATCTCCCCTTACCCGAAACTGTCCCCGCTCCGGGGCGAGGTCGTTCCGTTCATACTGGATCTCCACCAGTCGGGCCAAAAGCTCCTCCCGGGTTATCTTCATTCCCGGTTCCAGGGCGAGGATCATCCGTTCGTAGTCATCCGGAGAGCCCAACCCGTAGATACAGGACACGCTGGCGACCACGATCACATCCTTGCGGGTCAGCAGACTGGTGGTCGCAGATAATCTCAGCCGTTCGATCTCCTCGTTGATCGAGGAGTCCTTCTCGATGTAGGTGTCCGTCCGCGGGATGTAGGCCTCGGGTTGATAGTAATCGAAGTAGCTGACGAAATATTCCACGGCATTGTGGGGAAAAAAGGACTTCAGTTCGCTGTAGAGTTGGGCCGCGAGTGTTTTGTTGTGGCTCATGACCAGGGTGGGCAATCCCATCTGCTGAATGACGTTGGCGATCGTGAAGGTTTTCCCTGATCCGGTGACCCCGAGCAGAACGTTATGCTTTTCGCCTTCCCTTAAACGCCGTACGAGGGCCTGAATGGCGGCAGGTTGATCCCCGGCAGGCGCATACGGGGACTCGATTTGGAAGTTCATGGGAAGAGTGGGTCGTGTAGGACTCGAACCTACAACCTACTCCTTAAAAGGGAGCAGCTCTACCATTGAGCTAACGACCCGTTTCTGTAAGTCACTTCTTGCCAGCATTTTGCACGAAGCGCTACAGGATTTCGAAATTACCAATGCGATTGGATAAATGCAATGTGGTTCCGTGGCTTCGCAAAATAAAGAATACATCCTTGCATGGAATACCACGCCGACAAACTTCCCGGTACGGATTTAAGTACCGGGTGGCGACTCCCGAATCGGGGCGGAAATGCGCATAAAATTACCGTTATTACGTGAGGCTAAGGATCGTAGAAACTTCTCCTCGGCCGGCTTGGCCAGAAACGCCACCCCATGAATGGAGGGTAATTCATAGCCGTCCTTTTTATAGGTCCCAGCAATCGTCTCCTTGAGATACTCAAGAATATCGTCATCCCGCCAGTTCCCGAGGTTGGGTGGGGCCACCGCCTTTCCCTGGGCCTTGGCCTGGGGTGGAGCTGGCGCGGTGGGAGCCTTGGGGGCATCAGGCAAACCGGGAATTTTCACGGGATCCACCACAAAACCTTGCCCCTCGATGACCTTACCTTTTCCCTTGGCCCGGTTTTCCGCCTCGCGCCGCGCTTTCTCCGTGATTTTGTCGGCATACTTCTCCCGGTATTTCTTTATCTCCTCATTGTAGTCCTGAAACTTTTTCCGGTACTCCTCAATCTCCTTCTCGTATTTCTGTCGGTCCACCGCGGAGATTTCCGAATCCGCCGCTTTTTTCCGGTACTCCTCCCGCTCCTTATCGCTCATCGCCCTCTGGATGACCGGCTTGCCGTCCGTCAGGACAAAAATGGTGTCGGCCCGGCCCTCAAAGGCCGCCACCAGCCCCAGATCCATCCGACTGGTTCCGCCCAAGGCCGGGAGTGTCCCGATGGTGGGACGATAGTTGCGCAAAAGGTTCCCCCGCTGGGTTGTGCTCGACATGTACCGGGGAAGAAACTTCATGGCTGCCTGCTTGTTTTCCGGCGTGGCCGGAACGGAGCTGGGCATGAACAGATCCACTGCATCCCCGTAAAAGGCGATGTTGAGGTTGGTTTCGGGAGCCAGACTCTGGATCATCTGCCCTAGCTTGTCCTTGAGATTCTTGTACCCCTCGATCCCGCCCTTGTCCTGCTCCACCATGCTGTCGGAAACGTCGACCACAAAGTAGACGTTGGTTCCCTCCCCTTTGACTCCGAAAAAGTTGACCGTCGAGGCCTTGACCCCCGATCGCGCCGATGGTTTGGCCAACATTTTTTCTGCGCCGGTGGAGGCATTGGAGTTGGGCGGAGTCAGCGAGGGGGGCGCGGAAGCCATCGGCAAGGAAGAGGTAAGTCCGGCGGTGGCCAGGGCGGTATCCTGGTCGAGGGAAGATTCCGCGGGCATGTCCGCAGACGCCGAGTCCATGGCAGGATCCTCCTTCATCTCGGGAGTTTCCTCGGGCGCGGGAGCTTCCATTCCCACCTCCTCCGCCGGAACCCCGCCTTGGCTGGTAAAGGGCATTCGGGGGGTTGCCCCTTTGAAAAGGGTGTAAGTTCCGAAAGCCAACAGGCCTAAGACATGTACCGCAACCGCAAGGATCAGGCAGATGGCGAAAAGACTTCGGTATTTGCCCAAAAAAAGATACTCCCCCGACCTGACTTTTTTTGCCGGCGGTTCAGTAGGCTTCTTAGGAGGTGCTTCCACGGACATGCCTTACCTTAAGTCCCCCTCTCGAAGCCTCAATACCGCATTCCATGCAATGGAGCTGTCCGCAACTATCCGAACGGGCTCTAGGACATTTTTGCCAAAAGGGAAAAATCCTTTCACCCTGTTTGGACGCTGTTTTTGTTGCCGATTCCTGCCCTGCGTGACTAAGAGGCTCAGCCAAGAAGGGCGGTGCCCTCCGTGCCGGGGATTAACTTTTCTTGAGCCCCTCCGGCAAAGAGATCAGTTCGGTATCGCCCCCTTCGGGAGTCCATACCACCCGGCCATCTTCCAGGATCTTCACCACTCTGCCGGCCGTGCTGCCCCGGAGCGTCTGCACCCGGTCACCGGGCACGAACGAAGCCGATTCACACAGGGACTCCACCGCCGAGATCATGGACTTCCGATCCAAAACCCCCGCGATGTAATGCGCCACGGCTGAGGAAAGTTCACGCCGGCGGGAGGTGGGAAGATCCCCAAAAAGGGCATCACACAACCTCCGGCCAAGATCAGCAAAAGTGTTTCCGTTAAAAAAAAGAAAAGGGGCAGACTTGTGCTGCTCGCGAAGAAAATCCAAAACTTCCAGCAGGGAGAGCTCGGTTAGGCGCGCCTCTTCCCAGCGACGCTGGCACGTGTCTCCAATCTGCGGATTAGGGCCGTGCTGCGCGCTTCCTCTTGCGCACGCTGCTCGGTTGAGGCCGACAACAAGCTCCCAACTCCAGTTTTTGAAAAACGCGGCTCGGGTTTGTAGCGGGGATTGTTCGCCAGGACCTCCTCGAGGAGATCCTGCTCGGTCATCTGCTCCAGCAGATCCAGCCGAAGTCTCATTCATCCAAAACTAATCCCTATTTCAGCCTTTTCAAGACCGCTTCACCCATGCCTCCCACCCTTCCCTACCTCTTAGCCCTGAAAACGCCCCCACGCCGAATCGCCTTATTGGCTGGTGACCCTGTTGCCGGAGCCGTCGTCGCGAACAGCCCGGTCACCGGCGGGCTGAAAAACATTTCCGCCCACGGTGTTGTGATCGGCGAAGTCCCGGTTGTCGATGCTGCTGCCGAACGGGTACCCGGCGTCATCCTCGCAGTATTTCCGGCGCCCTTGGTGTGACCCCAGCCAAATGCCGTAACTTCCCGGCTTCAGGTCCTTCAGTTCAAAAAAGTTGTTTTCGATGAGGTTTCCCTGCGGGGTCTGGTGCCGCACGGTCCCTCCCTCCCCGCAGTTCCGGTA
>RGGS01000078.1 GCA_010024525.1 Verrucomicrobiota bacterium
TTACCGAGGTGAAGGGGTTTGGCCGCCAAAAGGGCCACACGGAAATCTATCGCGGCTCGGAATATACGGTGGACTTTCTCCCCAAGGTGAAATTGGAGATCATTCTGCCGGAGGCCTCGGTTTCCAAGGCCACGGGAGCGATCCTTAAGGCCGCCAAGACCGGCAAGATCGGCGACGGTAAGATCTTTGTCCTGCCGGTGGATGAGGCCATCCGCATCCGGACGGAGGACAAGGGCGAGAAGGCGATTTAAAGGGTGATTTCCGGCGTGACGGGGACCGCAAGAGCGGGGTATCAATGATGCCCTCTTTCGCGGACCCCGTCCCGACGGGGAACTGAACCAACCAAAGGAACCAAACATGGCACTGAAAAAAATCGAAGCGATCATCAAGCCCTTCAAGCTGGAGGAGGTGAAGGAAGCCCTCACCGAGGCCGGCATCGAGGGGATGACTGTTACCGAGGTGAAGGGGTTTGGCCGCCAAAAGGGCCACACGGAAATCTATCGCGGCTCGGAGTACACGGTGGACTTTCTCCCCAAGGTGAAACTCGAAATCATTCTGGGGGCGGCCCTCGTGGACAAGGCGGTCGCCGCCATCCTCAAGGGCGCGAAAACCGGAAAGATCGGCGATGGGAAAATTTTTGTCCTGCCGGTGGATGAGGCCATCCGCATCAGGACGGAAGACAAGGGCGAAAAGGCCATCTGAGTTGCCGTCCGGCAAAGCAGAGGCCACCAAGAAAGGAAAGACAACCATGGCCGGACCCTGCCACCGCCATGGTCGATCCGTTCAACGCCGAGCCGACCCTGAGTCTGGTTTGCACGGTCATCGATCCGATCACCATGCAGTCTTACGAGCGGGATCCTCGCAGCATCGCGCTCCGTGCGGAGAAATATCTCCAGAGCACCAAGATCGGTGACGCCGCCTACTTTGGACCGGAACCGGAATTCTTCATTTTTGATGATGTCCGGTACGATTCCTCGACCCGGGGCGCTTTCTACCAGGTGGATTCTGTGGAAGGCATCTTCAACAGCGGCCGCGAGGAGTTGCCCAATACGGGGTATAAGATCCGCCACAAGGAAGGATACTTCCCCGTTCCCCCCGCGGACACCCAGCAGGATATCCGCAATGAAATTACGCTTCTCCTCGAGGATCTCGGCGTGCATGTCGAGAGGCAGCACCACGAGGTGGCTACCGCAGGTCAGGCGGAGATCGATATCCGCTTCGACACCCTCGTTCGCACCGGGGACAACGTGAATCTCTACAAATACGTGGTTCGCAACGTGGCGCGTCGCCATGGAAAGACCGCGACCTTCATGCCGAAGCCGCTCTTTGGAGATAACGGCTCCGGAATGCACACCCACCAGAGCATCTGGAAGGACGGGAAACCGCTCTTCGCCGGCAAGGGATACGCCAACCTCAGTGATATCGCCCTTTACTACATTGGGGGGATCATCAAGCACGCGCGGGCGTTGACTGCGATCACCAACCCGACGACGAACAGCTTCAAGCGGCTCGTCCCCGGATTTGAAGCGCCGGTCAACTTTGCCTACAGCGCGCGGAATCGCAGTGCGGCCATCCGCATTCCGACCTACTCCTCGAACCCCAAGGCGGTCCGCATCGAGTTCCGGACTCCGGATCCAGCGGCCAACCCTTATCTTGCCTGCGCGGCACAGATGATGGCGGGCTTGGACGGAATTCAGAACAAGATTCACCCGGGCGATCCGCTCGACAAAAACCTGTACGAGCTTCCCCCCAAGGAACTCGCCAAGGTGCCGAGCGCCCCGGATTCCCTCCTCGGCGCCGCCCAGGCCCTGGAGAAAGACCACGACTTCCTGCTCAAGGGAGACGTGTTCACCAAGGACATGATCGAGACGATTCTGGAAATGCGCGTGAAGGATTACGATGCTTTGCGGTTGCGTCCGCATCCGCATGAATTCTCCATGTACTACGATGTCTGATTCGGCCTAAAGCCGGTCAACGAGCTACAACCCCGGTGGGAAACCACCGGGGTTGTCTGTTTTACAGGGAAACACCCCTTGGTTTATCCGTAGGCCTTCAACAGCGGGAAGGATCTTCCCAGAATGGGTTCGGATTTTACGCCGAGGTGTTTTTCCAGGACCGTGGCGTAAACCGAACGAAAATCTACATTGAACTGCACATCCCCGTCGTTGAGGTCTTTTTTCTCCAATGAGGGCATTTTGCCGTGCAACCCGGCCTGGACCGAACCGCCTGCCAGAAATAAAGGGGCGGCGGCACCGTGATCGGTGCCGCCACTGGCGTTTTCTTTCAGGCGGCGACCGAATTCGCTGAAGGTCATCAGGCTGACCCGCCCCAGATTACCTTGGGCTTTCATGTCGGCCAAAAAAGCCGCCACCGCATCTCCCATTTCGCGCAGGAGACGCTCATGCGCCCCAGCCTGTTCGACATGGGTGTCGTAACCGCCTTGCGAGATGTAGTAAACGCGGGTGGGCATGCCGCCCGCAATCAACCGGGCCACGGAGGCAAAATTTTGCCCCAAACGGCTGCCCGGGTAGGGGACCAGGTTTTTGGCCCGAGCCGAGGCTTTGGCAATCTCCTGCTGACTTACCTTGGCATCCATCTCCGTTCTCTCCAAAAAGTCCAAGGAGGACATTTTCCCTTTATTGCTTGGACCACCGATGTCACCGATCGACCCGCCCGCAGGGCCCTCTCCTTCCTCCTCCCCCGTCATCATGGTGCCGTCAGCCTCCAAGGATGAGGTTGTCTCCCGTGACTTCTTTTTTCCACCACCCCCGGTTCCTTGATACAGAACCCCTTTGGGGACGGCAGCCGCAAAGGCCTGCGGCGTTTGACCGGCCAAGGCAATGCCCACGGATGCATCACAACCCTGACAGGCGTTGTCAAAATATCGACCGATCCATCCCGTGGTGGAGGATTGATTTTCATCGGTGGCTGTGGCCCAGATTTCGGTGGAACGAAAATGGGAGCGGTTGGGATTGGGATAGCCGACCGCCTGAACCACCGCGAGATGACCATCCTGATAAGCCGCCGAGAGGCCGGAAAGGGCGGGGTGCAGGCCCGTTTTGGAATCCAGAAGCAGGGCGTCCTTGTCCCGGATGGCGATCTTGGGACGGGCTTTGATATAATCGTCATTCCGAACGGGAATCACCGTGTTCAAACCGTCGTTTCCCCCCGCCAATTGCAGGACCACCAGAATATTTCCGTCTTTTCCCGTGACCCCCTGGATCAAGGCTCCATCCGCCTCGGCATGCAGTGACTGCATGGTCCGGCTGAGAAAGGTGGGTAGGGTCCAGCAAAGCGAACCGCCTAAAAGTCCGGTACGAAGAAATTCGCGGCGGGTCTTGAGTTCGGGGGATGATTCCATGGGATTCCTTTCAGGTGACTTGATAGAAGGGGCTTTGGGTGAGGCCCAGGACGAGCTTGCGGATGACCGCATCGGTGTAGGGCACGGAAGTGCCCGATGCGTCGAAAAGCTTTTTCCTGACCTCTTCGGGCATCGTTTGGCCGAAGAGAAAACGATCCGTCAAGGAGGACAGCAGCTTGTCGGGATCCCGACGGTCCCCCGGGTCCACCAGTTTTGCGACCGGTGCGGGGGAGAGGTCGAGAAGGGTGCGGGCTTTTTTGGCCGCCTGAAATTTGGCACCTTTGTCAGGCGCTTCCATCATGGTGGCCGCGGCGGGTGAAGCCGGATCCATGATGAGCGGGGCGGGGATTTCCCGGATACCGCTTTCAATGGCCAACCGGCCCAAATCCATGCCCGCCAACCGCTGCATTCCCCGGGTGCCGGAAACGATCCAGGAGGTGTACTCGTAGCGTTTGGCCAACGTGGCGGTATTGATCCAGGTGATTCCGCCGTCCCAACCTTTCACATTGGGTGGCTCCAAAAGTTTTTGGCCCAGTTCCGCGAGCATATTGGAAGCGAGGGCTGCGGCAGGGAGCGGACAATCCAATTGCCGGCACAAACCGACCAGCCATTCGGTGGGAGATTTGACCCGATCCTCGGCGTGCTGCGGGTCGTAAAAAGCGGGGTGCGTCCACATGGCCCGGAGGAAGGGGCGCAGCTCGCCGTCCAACCTCGCCCATTCGTCGGCCAAGTCCGTCTGGAGATTGCCCTCGGGAAACCAGCCGGCATAAAAACGCCAAAGTTTCCGGGTGATCCAGACGGGGGCGGCCTTCTGGGAAAGGGCAATCCGCACCACATCCTCCCCATCGAAGTTGCCTCTCTGTCCGAAGATCTTCTTCGTCTTGGTATCATGCCAGTCCTTGCGATCCATAAAGACCGGCAGGGTGTTTTCCTGATCCTCCGGCTCCCCGGGTTTGCGGGGCCAGTCCACCGTCCAGCCCGCAAAAGCCCTGGCGCTCTCCTGGATGTCCTGCTCGGTGTAATTGCCCACCCCCAGGGTAAAGAGCTCAAAAAGTTCCCGGGCAAAGTTTTCGTTCGGAGCACCCGCACGGTTTTTGGCGCCGTCCAGATATAGGAGCATGGCGGGATCTTTGGCCACGGCCAGGACCAGCTCGTGCCAGCGACCGTAGGCTTTTTCCCGAAAGAGCTGGTTCTGGCGGAACAACATGACGGGGTTCCGGACCTTCTCCGCGCTCGTGGCAAAATGGCCGTGCAGGAAGAGCACCAGCTTTTCCCGGGCCGCCAAGGAGGGTTGGGCCATCCGATCGAGCCACCAGCCTCGAATCTCGGTAAAGCGGCGGTCTTGTTCCGCTCGGACGGCGCGAAACAGTTCCCTTTTTTTTTCCTCACGCTCTTTCGTGGGCAAAAGAGCGAGCTTTTTTCTGAGAAAAAGCTGCTGTTCGGTCAGTCCGGGCTTGAGAACGTTGGCGGGGGGGGGGCGGCTTTCGTCCGATCCCAAGCCGAGGAAGGCAGAGTGGATAGCATACCAAGGGATTAAACTAGCATACGGGCAAAAGGATGCGGTCTTTTTTTAACAAAGATTGGCAGATGGGGGGGTGACCTCTTTACCCCCGGCCCAACGCAGGCCGGCTTCGCCATGGAGCTATTCACCATCTATCAGCAGATCAAAGGGTTAGTCGCTCGACTTGCCTTTCGTGGATTCCATTGTTGGATGCATGAAATCTACCTCCAATCCCACTCCTCAGATCATCCGGGTCGTTGGTTATGGCCTGCTCGCTTTTGCGGGAATTGATCTTCTCTTCCAACTTCTGGCCAACCCCTTCGGTGGGGCGCTTCAGGCTTTCCGGTTTAGCTCGGGTCTGGTGGATCGGACCCCTGTCCCCTTGTTGGCACTGGGGGTTTTGCTGGCGGTCCCGCGCCCCATCTCCCTGCCGATCGAAAGAACCGTCATGCGGCTGCTTTCCTTTGTGCCCTACCTTTATGCGGCCGGCTTCTTGGCGGTGATCGCCGCGGCGCTGATCACGGGCAACCGGTTGATCGTTGTCGCAGAGCAACAAATAGCCGCCCAGAGCCAAGCCCAATTAAGACAACTCGAAACCACGGTGGACCGGGTCAAAACCCTCAATGCGTCGGAGCTTGCCAGCGTCGTGGCCAACTTTAACCAGCAGAATCGGACCACCCTGCAGGCGGGGGAGTTTCTCGGCAAACTCGCCCAACAGACGGAAGTCCAAAAAGCGCAGTTGAGAGAGGGGACAGCGCGCGCCTTGCAGGGGCAGCGGCGGGCCATGACCCTGGAGTTGCTCAAGGTGTTGCTTGGGGCGGTCGCTGGATCCGGGATCATGTTCCTTCTCGGGGGAGCCGCGGCTTGGGCTCGTTCTCCCGGTGGCGGGCAGGGCTGATAAGGCTTCCCCTTGGTCAAAATCAACGTCCGATACGGTGGGCAGCTCCACTGCACGGCGGTGCATGGACCGTCGGGCCGGGTCCTGGAGACAGACGCTCCGGTCGATAACGAAGGGAAAGGAGAAAGTTTTTCCCCCACGGATCTGGTGGCCACCGCTTTGGCGGCCTGCATGGCCACCATCATGGGCATCGTGGCCAAACGACATGCCGTGGACCTCGAGGGGATGGAGGTGGTCACCACCAAGGAAATGAGCACCGACACACCGCGCCGCATTGTTGCACTGAAATCGAAAATCACGGTGCCGCTCCCGGGAAATCATCCGCAAAGAAAATTATTGGAGGCGGGTGCATTGGGATGTCCGGTGCACCATAGCCTGGATCCACGGATCGATAAGTCGGTCGAGTTTGTTTGGAAAACGTAAGTATCGCGGCTCGCCAGCGGCGTGTTCCCGGATGACTGGCTCATTCTGATTCCCCTCGCAAAAGTGCCAAAGTAGTTTTATGCTTTTCTGTTCAAGGACAGGTGCCGGAGCGGTCTATCGGGCACGCCTGGAAAGCGTGTGTTGGTGAAAGCCAACCGAGGGTTCGAATCCCTCCCTGTCCGCAGCGTCAGCGAGGACAGGGTTTTTTAACTGCCGGAGGCGAAGTCAGGATGGGTCAGGGGCGGGTTTTTTGGGGACCAATCCCTC
>RGGS01000079.1 GCA_010024525.1 Verrucomicrobiota bacterium
CACGCCTCAAAGCCGGCACCGCCGCCCAACATGCGGTGGCCGAATCCAAGCCTCTCGAAGCCGCCCTGATCGAGGGTTCCATCGGTCGCCTCCAATACCAAAAATATCTGGCCCAGCGCTGGTTGATTCATCGCGAGCTGGAAAAGGCGACTGACCAGGCTCTGAAAAACGATGCCCGGCTATCCTCCCTGAACCTTCCCTTCTTATATCAAACGAAAAATCTGGAGTCGGACCTGGCCCGACTCCAGACCGACCTCAAATCGATTTTTCCCCTTCCCGGAGCGACCAAACTCATGCAGGAAATCCAAAAGGCTGCACCCGCGACTTTGATGGGGATCTTCTATGTCTTTGAAGGGAGCAAAAATGGCGCCCGCTTCATCGCCAAGGCCTTGGCCAAGGCTTGGGGGCTAAGCGATACGGTCGGTTTTCGTTACCTGGATCCGCATGGGGAGGAACAAAGGGGGTTGTGGATGAAATTCCGATCGGACATGGATGGGATTGCCTGGACGTCGGCCGAACAGGAACAGATGGTTCAGGCGGCGCAGGCAACCTTCGACGCCATCTCCTCCCTCGACGACGCCATCCACGCCGGCTGAATCAAATCCTAAGGAGTCCAGTTCGGGTTGTTTTGCGCCGCGGCCTCATCGCACCAACGCCGCATATCCTTGAGTTCCTCCCGAGTCAGGGCCTCCGCATGGCCATCGAGCATCACCGTCACCGCTTTGCCGCTGTAGCGTGTGGAAAGACCGGCGCCTGAGGAGGAGCTCCCGGTGGGAGGGCGGACTTCAAAATACCCATCCAACTTGCCGTAATTTGCATCCTCATACTGTCCAGAAGCAAAAGCAATCAGGCCTGCGGGATGGGTGACCCGGTTGATGCGGGTCGCACAGCGACCCGGCAGCTGGACGTTTCGGGTATCGCCCCCGACGTAGGTGATGTTCATTCCCAAAGTCGGAACCAAACTGACCAAGTAATCCCGATACGGGTCACTGTCGGGAATCTGCGAAGCGAGCTTGTTGACCCAGATTCCGCCCCGAACCTGATAATTCATGTAGGGCAAAAGGCGCCAAGGGTAACGCTGCGCCGCATGCGAGGGTGAGATGGGCTGACCTTTGTCGTTGCGGGCCCCAGTCACGAGGGGACTACGCGCATCCAGGTATCCCGGCAGAATGGAGCCATCGTTATCTTGAATATAAAGCTGCAGCGCCTGTCCCAAGGTACGGCCCGCCGACATTTCGACCCCCTGACGGGATGCAGATGTGGCCTTTTGGTAGGCGGCATTGCCGAGCCCTGCTAATAGTCCAATGATTGCCACACAGACTAATAGCTCCGCTAGAGTGAAAGCGGCGAAGTTTGAAAAACAGTTTGGGCGAAACACGTCAGGGCAGCGGAGCATTTAGGATTTGGCCCGCCTGCGGAGAGATAAGGCCATCAGGCTCCATCCTACAGTTGCTAATCCCGCAATCGAGGGCTCGGGAATCGTAGTCAGATACATTGGGGTAGCCGCAGAGATGATGTTGTTATCGAGATCCGATTGATTTTCCAGCGTACCCAAATTGAGAGACCAAGTGTTGGGCGTGGAGGCGACCCCAACAAATCCCAACTCCTTCACGCTGCTTGAGTTGGCAATCCAACTTTTGACCGTGGAAGTGATGTCCACGTAATTATAACCCCCATTTTGCAGAATGATGGTTCCAGCGGCAGAGGGACCTATGAGATTGGTTGTCACCCAGGCAGCATCGACCCCAGTCCCGGTAAATGAACTAGCCAAAGGAACCACCTTCAAGGTGAAGTTACCCCCACTGGTGGGGTAATCCAAACTCGTGGGCTGGGCCGCCGGTCCATTGCCAAACACAGGCGCAACGAAATTCCTTAAATTTATGGCAAGGTAAATACTTTGTGCTCCACTCAGCGAGCTTAGGTCTGTGTTAAACTTGGCATAAGCAATGCTGTAGTGATTCCCAGGTGTACCATAGAGGCCGACATCCAGATAATACCCCGTGGAATTGACCGTTGCGGGAGCACCCAAATACAAATAGCCATCCGAGGTCGTGTTGACCTGCACCGTATCCCCCCAAGAAAAAGAGACAAAGGAGAGGATTCCAAATAGCAAAAAGGAATGCCGAAACATGGATACTAATAAAGGGCAATTCTCGCTTTTTGCAAATGGACGAGGACTCTCTCCAGATGATTATTCGTAAAGGAATAAGGATCCCATAAGAAATACTAATCCTAGTCCTATTTTAATCTCTTAAGTCATTGCTGGTCACATGATTATTATTTTAACGCATATCATGCTCAATCCTGAAATTTCAGAACCACCGTTGCGAAAAGCGGAAAACCCGCTACATATTTAGCCCATGTCTGACTTCGATCTAAAAGACACCATCCTCACCCGCTTGGGGGAAAACTACGATTTACATGACAAGTACGTGAACCGCACGCTCGTGAAGGTTCAGCGCACCATCGGTTTTGACAAAATCTATGCCCGGGGAGAGGGCGCCTATCTTTACGACCTCGACGGCAAGGACTACCTCGACTTTCTCAGCGGTTACAGCGTCTTCAATATCGGCCGCAACCACCCCACGATTCAAAAAGCCATCCGGGATGTTTTGGAACTGGACCTTCCCAACATGGTCCAGATGGACTGCTCCGTTCTCTCCGGCCTCCTCGCCGAGGCTTTGGCCAAAAAACTCGCTCCCCGCGATGCCTGCTTTCTTTGCAACTCCGGCACCGAGGCGGTCGAGGGGGCCATCAAGTTTGCCCGTGCCTATACCAAGCGACCCGGGATTCTCGCCCAGGAAGGCTCCTACCACGGCCTCACCTTCGGAGCCCTCTCCATTACCCACTCCGGCAACTTCCGCGAGGACTTCGCTCCATTTCTCCCCGGAGCCGACTTCGTCAAATTCGGCGACTTGGCAGACTTGGAAAAGAAACTCAAGACCCGGCAGATCGCGGCCTTCATTTTCGAACCCGTCCAAGGCAAGGGCGTGAAGTATCCCAAGGATGACTACTTTCCCGCGGCCCAGGAGTTGTGCCGAAAATACGGCACGCTCTTGATTGCCGACGAAGTGCAAACCGCTTTTGGCCGTACGGGTAAGTGGTTTGGCTTCCAACACTGGAATCTAGATCCCGACATCGTCACCCTCGCCAAAGCCCTCTCCGGCGGTTATGTCCCCTGCGCCGCGATCGTCATGCGCCGCCCGATCTATCAAGGCATCTTCTCCCGCCTCGACCGCTGCGTCGCCCACTCCACCACCTTCGGTCGGAACAACCTCGCCATGGCTTGCGGTCTGGCCAGCCTCCACGTCATCGAAAAGGAGCACCTGGTGGAAAACGCCGCCCTGCGCGGGGAACAGCTCATGTCCCGCCTTCGCGACCTCCAGCAGAAACACGAGGTCATCGATGAGGTTCGTGGCAAAGGCCTAATGATCGCCATCGAATTCAAGGAGCCGAAATCCCTCAAACTGAAACTCGCCTGGAAGGCCATCCACGCCATGGACAAAGGCCTCTTCCCGCAGATGATCGTGACTCCCCTACTCCAAAAGCATCGCATCCTCACTCAAGTGGCCGCCCATAATTCTGACGTTGTGAAGATCCTCCCCCCCTTGGTCATCGGCGAAAAGGAGATCGACCGCTTTGTCACCGCGTTTGACGACGTGCTCAGCGACCTTGGGAAATTCCCCGGACCGCTCTGGGACTTCGGCCAGAACCTCGTCAAAGCGGCCATTTCCCAGAAAAAATCCTCCCGCGAAACCGTCCCCGCTTGAGATTGGCTTTAGGCTTCAGCCTATAGTCTGCAGGCAAACCCACGATTCAACGGCCATGGCTACGACCCTCTATGTAAAGCAAGGCTGCCCGTGGTGCGACGCAGCCGAGGAAAAACTTCATGAGCTCGGGGTTCCCTACGAGCGCCGCGAGGTCCGCTCCAACCCGGAATTTTTCAGGGAAATGCGGGAGATCTCCGGACAATCGAAAGCCCCGGTGCTTGATTTCGACGGGCGCATTCTCGCCGATTTCGGTCCTGAAGAGCTGCCGGCATTTTTAAAGGGGTGATATCCAGTCGGGACGGCGGGCTCTACCAATCTGCAACTAAGTAGGGCGGGGTCGATGACCCCGCCTAATTTTTGAATTCAAGGCCGTTGAAAAAAAGCCTTGGTAGGGCCCGACGTCCCGGCGGGCCGCATGCGAGCTTGAAAGTTGATAACCGAGGTAGGGCGGGGTCGATGACCCCGCCTAATTTTTGAATTCAAGAACGGAAATTAAAAAAGGCGCCCTCACCGAGAGCGCCCTACCTCAGCTTAGAGGTTGGTTGCGGGGGCAGGATTTGAACCTGCGGCCTTCAGGTTATGAGCCTGACGAGCTACCTGGCTGCTCCACCCCGCGATCTAGGATGGATACCTTACGCCTATCACCGCAACGAGTCAAACACCCGCCCCCTCCATCCGCTCTTGTTTTCAACGCCCCATCCTTTATAGCCATCCCATGCTTGCAAGCTCCGGCCTCCTCTTTGCGTTTGAGCATTCCAACCTTGCGGGTAAAGCCGTTATCTTTTTTCTGCTGGTGGGATCCATCTTCAGCTGGTCGATCATGTGGACCAAATGGGTCCAACTCTCGGCTGCCCGGAAAGCCACCCTCTCCTTTTTGAAGGTTTTCCGCTCCAGCAATGAACCCCTCGACCCCTATTTGGCCGGCAAGATTTCCGCCGAATCCCCCCAAGGCACCATTTACCTCGCCGGCGCCAAGGAACTCTGTTTCCACCTCACCGGGTCCTCCGCGATCGATAGCACCCTTCACGCCCGTCTCTCCTCGGCCAAACCGCTCAACGAGACCGGGATGAACGCCGTCCGAACCGCCATGGAACGGGCGGTGGGGGAAGAATCTCTCAGACTGGAGGCCCACCTCATCACCCTGGCCACGGCCGTCAGCGGCGCCCCCTTCCTCGGACTCCTGGGCACGGTCTGGGGCGTGATGGATGCCTTCAGCGACATTGCCGTGGCCGGTCAAGCCAGTCTCGCCGCCATGGCTCCCGGTGTTTCCGGCGCTCTCATCACCACCGTCACCGGGCTCCTTGTCGCCATCCCCGCCATGTTTGGCTACAACTACCTCAACACCTCGATCCGTCATCTCAATGTGGAGATGGAAAACTTTGCCGCCGAATGCGGAGCGGTCTTTGAACACCGCTACTTTGACCGCTCATGAGACGCTCTCGCTCCTCCTCTCACAGTCTCGCCCTCGCGGAACTCAATATCACCCCCCTGCTGGATCTGGTCTTTGTTCTCCTCATCATTTTTATGATCACCACCCCTCTGCTGGAGCAGCAGTTACCGGTTGATCTTCCGAAATCCTCCAAAGCCGCCTCCGCGAACCTGCCCGATCCCAAATCCATCCTCACTCTGACCCTCTCCAAAGACGGATCGGTCATGCTCGGCCCCGACAAAGTGGGCATGGACCAACTTGCCAATCTCCTCACCCAGCGCAAAGCCCGTGACCCTGAATTGGTTGTTTCCATGCGCGCCGACTCCTCGCTCCCCTATGAGACCGTTTTTCGCGCCTTGGAGGCCGTCCGCTCCGCCGGCGCCCGCCTCGACCTCGCCAATTTTCCGGACAATAAAAAATGAGCCGAGGCGGGGGCCTTCCCCGGCACACCGTCCTGATCGTGGTCGGGATTCATGTCGTGCTGCTTTTGGTGGTCGGCCTCCCGATGGCCCAGTGCCATAAGCCACCTCCCATCAAGCCGGTGGAAATCGTCGATCTGGGGTCTCTACGTCCTGGGCCCGGGCTGCCCTCCCCTACCTCGACTGCCCCGACGGTCTCCTCCCAAACAAAGGAATCCCCGGTCCCAATCCCTCCTGCCGCAGAACCGGTCAAAGAGCCTACCCCCACACCCCCGACTCCCGAACCGCAACCAGAATCCCAGCCGGAACCAAAACCCGAACCCACTCCAGTTCCCGAAACCAAACCCGTGCCAATACCCCAACCCGAGCCCCCCAAGAAACACCAGGTCAAAGTCAGCTCCGCCAAGAAAAAGGTCACCGCAGCTTCCGCTGAAACCAAAACCTCGGCGGCGAAATCCACCGAGCCACCCGGTCCAACCGCCTCGGACATTAAAAACCGTCTCGCCTCTAAAATCCCGGGTGAAACCGGAGGAGGAGGCGGGGATGGCGCCGGGAATGCCGGCCGACCCGATGGAGTTGCCGACGACTTTTCCTGGTACCGGGCCCTGATCAAGCAGTGCATTCAATCCTCCTGGAAAAAACCCCCGATTCCGGCAGGCGAAAAAATCTATACGGAAGTGGAAATTAAAATCTCGCAAAGCGGGGCGGTCAGTTTTCTCCGCATCTCCCGTTCTTCCGGTGA
>RGGS01000080.1 GCA_010024525.1 Verrucomicrobiota bacterium
GGATATGAGACAATCCCCACAGGGGCCCATCCCACTCGCGAGGGAACCGAGCATTCCGCCCGCAGAGTGGAGACCGCCAGACCATGTGCCAATTGCACGTGCCTAACCATTTTCAACTGCTGACGGATGGGCACCTTCAACCCAGGAGCGTGAATCCCGCTGCCGTGTCCCAGGCCAATAAAGCACTGGGGCTCGTTCAGGCTCATCCAATCCTGGATTCGATCCCCCAAACGCCGGGCCACCACAGCGCAATAATCAGCAAACCAAGCGGGCGAATCGGAATGCATCCACCCTCCTTGGCGAAGAAGCGCGGAAGGATAATCCCAGTGAAATAGTGTGCAGAAGGGGCGGATGCCGGCACGAAGCAGGCCATCGACCAAACGCTCGTAAAAGTCCAGCCCCTTGGGGTTCACCTTACCCCGCCCTGCGGGCAGGACGCGCGTCCAGGAGATGGAAAACCGGTACGCTTGAAGACCCAAACCCTGCATTAAACGAATATCTTCCGGGTATCTGTGATAATGATCACAGGCGGTACAACCAGTATGCCCCTCCCACACGTTGCCGGGAGTATCGCTGAAGCTATCCCAGACGGATGGACCGCGACCGTCCTCCCTCGAGGCCCCTTCAATTTGATAGGCGGCGGTGGCCGCCCCCCAAAGGAAATCCCTGGGAAATTTCAAACGCGAGCTCAATCGAAAAAACCCATTCCCAGGACCTGAAACAAAATCATTCTTCAGCCGAAGGCATCAAATCAACCCCCATCTTGTTGGGACCCGCACCAGTGGAGGTTCGGAGGACAATTTGTGGCTCCACGCGGATAAAAGTGGCAGGCAAGGAGGGCTCCTGCAAGCGCTCCATCACTCGTTGGGCCGCCAAACGCCCAAGCAAGCCTTTATCCAGTCGGACGGTGGTCAACGCTGGCACGGAGCTGTTGGCCCAGAAAATGTCGTCGAACCCGATAACCGAAATATCCTGAGGCACCCGGTAACGGCCATCGGCACGGAGGGCATCCAGCACTCCCACCGCCATTTCGTCGTTAAGACAAAAAATTCCGGTGGGCACCGCCTGGCCTTGCAGGAGCAGCTCCCCAGCACGCACCCCGGACTCCCGACTAAAATCCCCTTTCACTCTCTGAATGGAGCCGCGGGCTATTCCCCGGGTACTCCAATAGGCCAGCGCCGCCTCCTCCCGCTCCGTGCTGGCCACCTGATTGTCCCCGGTGACGATGGCCAGCTGGCGGTGACCCAATTCATAAAGATGGGCGGCGGCCGCTTTGGCCCCAGCCGGATTGTCGAAACAAATCACATCAGCGTTGCCAGCCCCAGAGGGAGCGTCCGCGATAACCGCCGGAGGTCCCTGTCTGATCAAATGACCAAGAATAGGCTCGGCAATCGGGCCCAGATAAATGACGGCATCGACATGGGCTTTTTTAACGAGCTGAAAATAATCGACTTCCCGTGTGAGTTCGCCTGCCGGCAGAAGTACAAGTGCGGCATGCTGCCGGCTGAGTTCAGTTTGGATGCCTGCGAGGATTTCCAAGTGGTAGGGGCCCAAGGATTCACGACGGAGAACGTGCCCGACCAGTCCCACGCTCGTCATGGCACTACTCCGGACCTCCTTCAGCCTCTGCACCGAGGGATCCGCCACGAAAGTACCCTGGGCTGGCACACTGTAAATCAAACCTTCGGTGCGAAGCTCACTTAGGGCCTTGCGGATGGTGATCTTGTTTACCCCATGTTGTTTGGATAACTCGTCCATGGAGGGAAGGCGGGACAGGGGAGGGAGTTTTCCGTCTCGGATTTCTTGGCGAATAAGCTCAGAAATCTGCCGATACAGGTAATGCGAACGGGTCTTGCTTCGCTGGAGGCGGTTTGGTCGAGGGCTCACAAGCCTCACTATAAAGAGGGTCCTGAAAACAAGCAAACGCCGTTAAGGCATTATTCCGAAAAGAAAGGCAGATTGGCCGTCGAAGCCCCTCCTTTCCCATCCCGCACAGTTAGAAACAGTCGGTAAGCTCCCTTGGGAGGAAATATCAAGATGCAATCGGGACCGGAAACTTTTTGCACTGCGTCGGGAAAAGACGCGGGCGCGTTTTCCTCGTCTCCCCCGTGCCGAATATCCCGACTCTCCGCCATCACCCCCCATTCATACTGGAGATCATCCTGGTCAGGGTCGGAAGCCACTGCCCGGACTCTTCGTTTTGTCCCGGCCCTCGCTTGGTTCGACTTGCCGTCAAAAGAGAGCGGCTCAACTTTCGGACTCCGATTTTGCGGCCACTTCCCTGTCCACGCTTTCACCACGGCATCAACGGAGGGAAGTTTCTCCCCTCCGGGTAAAAGCATGCCGTACCATGTGGGCGTGGTTTCCTGTTTGTTCCCCCAAAAAAAAGCATAGCCTCCCAGGCAGAGTCCCTCCTTGTTTTCCATACAAGATTGCATGGCCACATAATATTGAACCGCTTTTTCGTTGCCGGTCGGTTCGATCGGAGCTCCCCAGGTGGTTTTGGGAACTTCCCAGTGCCCCAAGGGCCCAAACTCCGCCAGAAGGAACGGCTTTTTCCAACCGAGGGCTTGCAATTTCACTCCAGTCCCGGAAGCGCCGCCATACGCATTGATGCCAAGGATGTCGATCGAGGGGTAATACTTCATGATCTCGAGAATTTTTCGTTCGTCCGCGCCGGCAATCACCGTCATGACCGGGTGCCCGGGATCCTCGGTCTTGACGATGCGGGCGAGTTCCTCCATCTCCCTCCATACACGCAAGGCCTCAGGTTGGCCGGGAAAGATTTCCATTTCGTTTCCCAATCCCCACATCAGAAGGTTGGGATGATTGCGGTACTTTCGTACCGCCTGCCTGACTCTTTCCCTTTGCCGCTGGATTTTCTCGGGATCCAGGTAGGAAAAACCGTGACGTTCGTGCTCCACCCAGATTCCAGCGCATAAAGTGATCCCCGTATCCTCTAATTCGGTGAGCAATGTTTTTCCGTGGTCGTTTTTTTGGGTTAACTGCTCGGTATCCCAAGTTCGAACGGAATTCGCCCCCAATTCCTTGGCCAGAGAAAGATTTTTGAATCCTCCTACACCTAGGATACGCACGGGTTTACCATCCTTGACCAATTCCCAGGCACCTTCCGGGTTCTGCCGTAAAACGACTTGGGTTTCCTGCGTAAAAGCGTTCACCATCAGTATTTTAGCCATAGAAAGGCATAGGATGCCCTGCTTGACATTGGAGAGACGAATCATCCAGATTCATGATATGGGATCAGGGCATTCATCGATAGTTAAAAAATTTATTTTTGCGGCCCTGCTCTTACTCTCCGTTGAAAAAATCTGGGCCTCCGATGAAAAGGCTGTGGCCCCGGATACCTCGTCCTCGCTGACAATGCAGGCTTGGGATGCCCTCAAACGAAATGACTATCTTTTGGCCCGCCAAGCCGCCAGCCGCTGCCAAACCCTTTATGGGACCGAAGCGGAGAGGATGCAGAAAACCCTCCGGGCTCTACCGATGGGGGACAGTGCCAAAAAGCAATGGGCCTTAAACGACGTCGGGACCTGTACTTTCATTTTGGGAAAAGTGGCTGAGGCGGAAAAAAAGCCCGAGGCCGCGGCGGTCGCCTATCAACAGGTTTTGACCAGGTATGGCTTTGCCCAATGCTGGGATCCCCAAGGCTGGTATTGGCAGGTCGCACCAGCCGCCCAAGAACGCCTGACGGCTATGGCTCTCGAAACCCCCTGAACCGGAAACATTTTGAAATATTCCCCCCATCCCCTGCTGACCTCGACGGTCGCTTTGATTCTTTTGGGATTGGGATGGCAGGGCTGCTCCGCCGGCAAGCCGAAGGGACAAGCGCCCGTGGTGCTGGAGTATTGGGAAAAGTGGACCGGTTTCGAACGGGAGGCGATGGCCAGATTGGTCGATGAATTTAATTCTTCGCAAAACCGTATTTTTGTCCGATTCCTAAGTGTCAGCCGTATAGACCAGAAAATGATGTTGGCCACGGCGGGGGGAGTTCCCCCGGACGTTGTCGGACTGTGGGATGTGAATTTGCCCTCCTACGCTGAAAACAACGCCCTCTTACCGCTCGATCGTCTGGCCAGGGAGGCAGGCCTGCGGGAGAAGGATTATTTGCCTGTCTTTTGGAAACTATGCCATTACCGCGGGCACCAGTGGGCGCTACCCTCCACGCCGTCGGTCGTGGCCCTGCACTGGAATAAAAAGATGTTCCGCGAGGCAGGATTGGACCCGGAGCGACCGCCACGCACCCTCGCCGAATTGGAATCCTTCAACGAAAAGATAACGCGAAAAAATTCCGACGGATCCCTGGCCCAAATCGGTCACATGCCGCAGGAACCGGGGTGGTGGATGCCGGATTTTCCCTCATGGTTTGGCGGGGCGAGTTGGGACGGAGGCCCGCACCTGCTTTTGGATAGCCCATCAAACCGCGCCTTTTTTCAATGGTTACAGAGCTATCCCGCTCGATTTGGGGGCTCGGAGCTTTTCAAGCTTCGGGGAGGCTTCGGCACGTTTGCCTCCCCGGATAATCCTTTTTTCCAAGGCAAGGTGGCCATGATCCTTCAGGGGGTCTGGATGGACAATTTCATCCGGCAATATGCGCCCGAGGGCTTCTCCTATGGGGTGGCTCCTTTTCCGGAAAGCACCCCCCATCCGGAGGCACCCCTGACCATCGCCCAGACCGATATTCTGGTGATCCCGACCGGAACCCGGCATCCACGGGAAGCAATGGAATTTATTTCCTTTGTTCAGCAACAAAAGCATATGGAGTCCCTCTGCATGGCACAGAGGAAGCTCTCGCCCCTCGCCAAGGTAAGTGATGACTTTTATCGTCGCCACCCCCACCCATACCTGAGGGAATTCCAGCGCTTGTCCCAAAGTCCCCGGGCCCAACCGACCCTCTGTCTTCCCACGATGCGGGAATACAGCAACGACTTGATCATCTATTCCAACCTGGTTTTGCTCGGACGCATGAATGGCGAGCAGGCCCGACGGGAAATGGCAGCCAGACAACAGAAATCACTCACCGCCAAGTTGGACCGCTGGGAACGAGTCTCCGCCGTGCGCACGGCGGTCTGGGATCAGGAGTTGAGACCATGACCCGCAAGGAGAAGCGATCCACCCTTCAAGGACTCTTGTTTATCGCCCCCTGGATGGTGGGTTTTCTCGCCCTGAATCTTTACCCGTTCTGCGCCTCGGTCTGGTTTTCCTTGTGCGATTACAGCGTTCTCTCTCAACCGGTCTATCTTGGAATCCGGAATTTTCAGAACCTGATCCACGACCCGGTCTTTTGGAAGGCCCTGACCAATACTTTGCTGTTTGCGGCTGTCTCAATTCCCCTGAGCACGATCGTCTCCATTGGCCTGGCTGTTCTTCTCAACCAACCCGCCGGCGCACAGGGGTTTTTTCGGACCTTGTTTTTTCTTCCCTGCTTGGTGCCAGCCATTTCTTTGGCCATCCTTTGGCAATGGATGCTTAATGGGCAGATGGGTTTGGTCAATATGGCCTTACGACCCGGCTTGGACTTCCTGAATAACCTGTTTGGCTGCACTCTGAGGGCACCGGACTGGCTGAATGATCCTTCCTGGGCCCTGTGGGGTTTGGTTCTGACAGGCCTTTGGGGAACCGGTCAGGCGATGGTGATCTATCTCGCCGGACTTCAGGAGATTCCGGCCGAGCTTTACGAAGCAGCCACCTTGGATGGCACCAGCGCTTGGCAACGGTTTCTACATGTGACCCTGCCGATGCTTTCCCCTGTGATTTTTTTTAACGTTTTAATGGGCCTGATTGGAGCTCTGCAGACATTCGCCGTGCCATACATTCTCACGGGAGGCGGAGACGGTCCCGGTCGTTCCTTGTTGTTTTTGGCTACCTATATTTACCAGAATGCTTTTGACTTCTGGAATATGGGATACGCCTCGGCACTGGCTCTCGTTTTATTTCTAATGATCGCCATCCTGACCCTCACCGCGGTCCATTTTGGGGAAAAGAAGGTCCATTATGAAGGACGATAACTGATGCAACGCAATTCCATTTGGCCTTTATGGATCTGCCGGGGGCTTTTGGTCGGATTAGGTTGCCTATTTTCCCTGCCATTCTTCTGGATGGTCTCCACCTCGCTAAAACCCCTTCGGGAAACCATGAAAATGCCGCCGGTATGGCTCCCGCTGCCTCCACAATGGCAAAATTACCCGGATGCCATGGCTGCCATGGGCCCGTTCTGGCTTTACACAGCCAATAGTTTTTTCCTGGCAAGCCTGAATGTATTGGGCACCGTTCTCTCCAGTGCCCTGGTGGCTTATGGTTTTTCCCGACTCAACTGGAAAGGGCGGGATGGTTTATTC